>CAMHPM010000255.1 GCA_946187025.1 uncultured Prevotellaceae bacterium | reverse complement strand
TCCTATCATCCTCATGTCGGCACAAGCCGAGGAGAGCCAGAAAGCACTCTTCAAGATACTCGACGAAAACGTGGCCAACCCGCTGGCACGTATCGACGGAGTGGGTTCGGTATCCATATCGGGAGCACCGGAGCGCGAAATCAACATCTACATGGACGCCAACAAGATGGAGGCATACGGCCTTAGCGCAGCCCAAGTGAGCCAAGCCATAGCAGCCGAAAACCAAAACATCACGGGCGGAACAGTCGATGTAGGAACACAGACCTACACAGTGCGCGTGGAAGGAGAGTTCTCCGACCCACAGCAGATGCGCAACGTAGTGGTGGGAACACACAACGGTGCACTCGTATATCTGAAAGATGTGGCACGAATCGTGGACGACGTCGAGGAACGCGCACAGCGCACATTCACCAACGGAGTGCAAGGAGCCATGATAATCGTGCAGAAGCAAAGCGGTGCCAACTCAGTGGCTATATCCAACAAGGTGGTAGAGATGATGCCTACACTGCAAAAGAACCTGCCGTCAGACGTGAAGCTCGGTATCATCGTCAACACGTCCGACAACATCATCAACACCGTCAACTCGCTCACCGAGACCATCGCCTACGCCATGCTCTTCGTGATCATCGTCGTGTTCTTGTTCCTCGGTCGGTGGAGAGCCACACTCATCATCGGTATCACAATCCCGATGTCGCTCATTGCATCGTTCATCTACCTGTATGCAACAGGCGGTTCGTTCAACATCATCTCGCTCTCGTGTCTGTCAATCGCAATCGGTAGCGTGGTCGATGATGCCATCGTGGTGCTCGAAAACGTGACCACACACATCGAGCGAGGCTCCGACCCTAAGCAGGCCGCCATCCACGCCACCAACGAGGTTGCCATCTCTGTGATTGCATCAACCCTCACCATGATTGCCGTGTTCTTCCCGCTCACCATGGTGTCGGGTATGACCGGTGTGCTCTTCAAGCAGCTGGGATGGATGATGTGTATCATCATGACCATATCGACCACATCGGCCCTCTCGTTCACACCGATGCTCTGTTCGCAGATGCTGCGCCTGCAGAAGAAGCAAAGCAAGCTCTTCAAGAAGGTGTACGGCCCTATACAGCGAGCACTCGACAAGCTCGACGACTGGTACGAGCGCCGTATCAACTGGGCAGTACGCCACCGCTGGACAGTCATCATCGCCAGCTTCGCATTCTTCGGACTCAGCATCGCGGTGATGAAAATAGCAGGACTCAAGAGCGAGTTCTTCCCTGCAAACGACTCCGGCCGCGTGGGTGTGACCCTCGAATTGCCAATCGGTACCCGTGTAGAGAAGGCAGAAGTAGTGGCCAAGCATCTGGCCGACACATGGATGCAACGCTACGGACACATTATCAACGCCTGCAACTTCACCATCGGTCAGGCTGGCGACAACAACACCTTCGCCTCGTTGCGTTCGAGCGGTTCGCACATCATCTCGTTCAACGTGTCGTTCTGTCCGTCCAACGAGCGCAGTGAAGGCCTGGCACAACTCTGCGACGAGATGCGTGCCGACTGTAAGAAGATACCTGAACTGGCAAAATACAACGTGATGCTCGGCGGACAGCAGTCGTCGATGGGTGGACAGCAGACCGCCACATTCGAGATTTACGGCTACGACATGGATGCGACCTACGATGTAGCAGTAGAACTGCAACGTCGGTTCCAGGAGAGCGACATCGTGGCTCAGGCCCTTATCTCACGCTCCGACTACGAGCCGGAACTCGTCATCAACTTCGACCGCGAGAAGCTGGCACAGCAGGGACTTGCCATGTCGGCGGCTGCAGCAACGGTGCGTAACCTCATCACCGGTTCACTCATGTCCTACTATCGTGAAGACGGAGAGGAATACGACATCAAGGTGCGCTACGAAGTAGAAAGCCGTACATCGGTGGAGGATATCGAAAACATGCTCATACCAAACGGAATGGGTAAGAACATAAAGATTCGCGACATTGCAACAGTGAGCGAATCGGCCATTCCGCCTACCATCGAGCGCAAAGACCGCCAGCGTATCGTCACCGTCAATGCAGTGATGAAAGACGGTGAAGCGCTGTCCGACGGAGTTGACCTCGGCAACCGTCTCATCGAGGAGATGGACATCCCGAGCGACGTGATAGTGCAGGTAGCCGGTTCCTACGAAGACCAGCAAGACAGCAACCGCGACCTCGGCACGCTTGCCATACTCATCATCATACTGGTGTTCATCGTCATGGCAGCACAGTTCGAGTCGCTCACCTACCCGTTCATCATCATCATATCCATCATCTTCGCATTCTCAGGCATCATCTTTGCACTCGTGTTCAGCAGCACCAGCCTCAACGTGATGTCGATTCTCGGTGGTGTGATGCTCATCGGTATCGTTGTGAAAAACGGTATCGTGCTCATCGACTACACACAGCTCATGCGCGAACGAGGCTACGGACTCATCCGTTCGGCCACCATGGCAGCACGCAGCCGTCTGCGCCCTATCCTCATGACATCGCTCACAACCATCCTCGGTATGGTACCAATGGCAGTGAGCCATGGTGTGGGAGCCGAGATGTGGCGTCCGCTCGGTATCAGTGTCATCGGAGGTCTCACCATCTCAACCATGCTCACACTCATCTACGTGCCGTCGATGTTCTGCATATTCGGAGGTGTGGGTGTGAAGAATCAGCGTAAGGCCATGCGCAAGAAGCGCCAGCTCGATGCCTACTGGAAGGAGAACAAAGAAAAAGAGATGAAATTCATAGCCGAAGACTAAGCATTTCACAATCTCAGAACCACAAAAACTCAAAACCACGCATGAAAGCAATAATGATATCATTCGACCAGGCTCACTACGAGAAGGTCATAGCAGTACTCGACCGCTCCAATGCACGCGGATTCACGATGATGGAACAGACCCAGGGGCGCGGCAGCAAAACCGGCGACCCACACTACGGCAGCCACGCATGGCCGTCGATGTGCAGCACCATCATCACCATCGTCGATGACACGCAGGCTGAGCCTATACTGAAACGTCTGCACGAACTCGACCTCGATTCCGAAATGCTCGGGTTACGTGCATTCATGTGGAACATCGAGAAAACCATATAAAAGCTTTGTCTGTACAACAAGAATGCGACGCACCAACCATGCGTCGCATTCTTTTTTCCCGTAGTGATGACAGACAGAGGGCATCACACCTACAACAACTTGCGTGCAATCCATGCACATGCCTCGGCATCGGCCAGTGCATGGTGATGGTGTTCGAGCTTGTAGCCGCACTCGGCTGCCACGGTGTGCAGCTGATGGTTTGGCAGGTGAGGCAACTTGCGACGTGCCGCTCGCAGTGTGTCGTGGAACACATAATCGGGATAATCCATTCGGTAAACCCTGAATGCAGCCTTGAGACAACCCTCGTCGAAACGGCTGTTGTGAGCCACAAGCGGCAATATATGCTCCTCGGGCCAGAAGCTGAGGGGGTCGGGCTTGTATCGGAGCATCGGA
>CAMHPM010000254.1 GCA_946187025.1 uncultured Prevotellaceae bacterium | reverse complement strand
GCAAGCAAAGCCTCACGCTCCATGACGACGAGGCTGCCGTCGTCCATCGCTACGAGGTCGGTCACCCCGTGTACAAACATGCGCGACTGACGTTTCCGTTGTGGTTTGTCGGTTGTGTATGTCGTTTGTGCTTGTGGTTTCAGGTCAAGTCCGAATCTCTGCAGGCGCAGGTGGGCTTTATCCTGCTTGAGTGGCGACTCGGTTGTTGTCCAAAACTGTTGGCTGAGGCTGTTGTATGTCAGCGACTCGAAACCACGGTTGCCTTCTATCTTGACGGTCGAAATCTCGGCAGGCACATGTAGTTCGTTGCCTGTTGGTTTGCCGCCGAAGCTGTATTCCACGATGCGTTGGTCGGCCTCGCCTGCTATGAAAAACGTGTTACGCCTGGGGCAGTAGGCAATTGCTTCGGGGTCGCGCCGGGCAATGTTGCATGTGTCGGGAGGTGTGGTCCATCCTGTGCCGGTAATCTTGCCGCTTGCGGTGTTGATGTGCAGGTGCAGGAAGCGGAATGCATACGTCTCGTCCTTGTCGCATACCACTGCATAAAGGCTATCGTTCACACGGGTGATTCCGCTGTAGTTGCCATGCGGAACACCCATGTGAGCGAGGTTTCTTTGTCGTTGCGGCTGACCGTTTGATGTCAGCGCTATACACATTAATATTATATATATGTCAGCCCTTAGTAAACCCATTGATGGAAGTAGTCGAAGTCAGCGTATCCGCCTACTTGTTTGGTCGGGTAGTTGTAGAGTGCTGCCTTGTAGCCGATGAAGAGGTCGAGCGTGTATCGCATTTGCAGCTGGTAATTCACTTCGATCCACTTCTTGCCGTCGGTTGAGTAGCTCATGAATGCTTTGTCGGGACCGCATGTGTCGTCGGCTTGTGGTGTAAACACATATTTGATTCGCAGCCATGCTTTCTTGCCCTTGAGAGGTACTCTCAGTTCTTCGTTCGAGCCACGCAGGTTGCCGCTGGAGGCCACGATGAATCGCTGTCCGGCATCATCGACTTCCACTCCGATTGAGCAGTAGTTGCTCATGAAGGCGCAGAGTCCGGCGCGGTCGCCTGGCTTCATACCCGATGCATCGAGCATGGTCTCGTCGATACAGCGTGGACCAACGGTGCGCTGTGTGAGTGTGTTGCGTGCATTGAATATGCTTGTAGCGAGTTGGCTGGTAGTGAGGCGCAGCCATCCTTTGCGTGCTGTTACCGACCAGTCTGTGTTGATTGGTTTGTGGTTCCACTGCCAAACGAGGTCGAGGTCGTCGTCCGACTTGTAAGTGAACTCGTCGCTTGCCCACACGTGGTCTTCGCCGTAAGGTGCCAGCTTTACGTCGAATTCCTTGACAGGCTTGCCGTTATCGCCGAGCATAGGCCATCCGTCGATCCAAGTGAGAGGTTGGAGTGTCGGAACGCGACCCACGGCTCCGTGGTCTTGGAACATGACGCTGTACCAGTCGCCGCGTGGTGTGTCGAAGATAGCACCTTGTGCCACTCCGTCGCCGCGTCCGTCGAATGCTCCTTGCAGGATGATTTTGCTTTCATATTCGCCCAGCAGTGTTTTGCTGCGGAAGCAGCGCTCGGTGCGTGGTTGTCCGCTTGGCCAGTCGATTACGATCACGTAGTAGTAGTCGCCGATGTGGTAGAAGTGTGCACCTTCGGCACGGAGTCCGAATCCCTGGCGTGGGGTGCTTATCAGTATTTGGTTCACACCGCCTTGCTTCACTGCGCGCAGGTCGGGGGTGAGTTCGGTGATGCGCAGCTCGCCGTTACCATAAACTACATACACACGTCCGTCGTTGTCGAACAGGAGTGATGCGTCGTGGAAGAACGCACCTTCTATTTCGTTGCGTTCCCACTTGCCGTTCATGATGTCGGTGGTGCGATATACGTAGGTCTTGTGCTGGTCGTTGGCAATAAACAGAGCGTAGTAAACTCCGTCGCGGTAGCGCAGGGTGGTGGCCCATTGACCTTTACCATGTGCGTTCTTGCCGTTGCGCAGGTTGTAGATGTCGTCGTCGGCCAGGTAGTCGTAGATGTAGTTTACGATGCGCCAGTGTACGAGGTCCTTGGAATGCATGATCGGTGCTCCCGGACATAGGAACATAGTGGTGCTGACCATGTAGAAGTCGTCGCCAACACGTATTACGTCGTTGTCGGGGATGTCGGTGTAGGTCAGTGGGTTGACCATGCGTGTAGTTGTCTGTGCCGACATGTGTGCCGGCATGATGCCCATGATGATGAGTGCGATGAGCATGATGTGTTTTGCTTTCATGATCTTATTTACTATTTATGTATTTACGATTTAACTTCGTTCGCTTTTGTCACGACTCGGCATAGTTGAAGTAAACTTCACTCTGCACTCGCTGCTCCAAAAGGTTCCTATTTGTTTTTATTTGCTCATTTGCTATTTGTTCATTTCCATTCGGATGGCATCTTCCCTCTCTTTCTCGGGGGAGTGTGCGTGGGTGTAGATAATAGCGGGCTTATTCGCTTGGTGCGTCTTCGAGTATTGCCACGATGTGACGCCAAACCATATCGACTGTCGGTATGTGCAGGCACTCGTCGGGCGAATGCACTCCGCGTAGTGTAGGTCCGAAGCTTATCATGTCCATGTGTGGGTATTTCTCTGAGAAGAGTCCGCACTCGAGTCCTGCATGTATGGCACGCACTTTCGGTTCTTTTCCGAAGAGTTGCTTGTATTTCTCGACGGCGAGTGTCAGTATGGTTGAGTGAGGGTTTGGTTTCCATCCTGGGTATCCCTCGTGTATTAGTACGTCGGCTCCTGCGAGCGAGAATGTTGCAGCAATGACGTTGCAAAGGCAATCGAGCTGGCTCTTTGTGCTGCTGCGTTGGCTTATCACAATCTTTATTTTTCCTTCCTCAGGCATCTTCACGCTTGCGAGGTTGGATGATGTCTCTACGAATGCCGGTATGTCCTGGCTCCATTCATATACGCCATTGTGTACGGCATGTAGGGAGTTAATGAGAGCCGTGGCCGTGATGTCGTCGATAGCGGTGTCGGGGCGTTCCACGCTTTCCATCGTGAACTCTGCGTTAGGTTCGGTGGTGTGGTATTCGTCGCGTATGTCAGCAGCAAACAAGTTGAAGTCGCTACGTATTTCGTGTTTCACGTTTTCCGGTATGGCTATCACAGCTTCGGCGTGGCGTGGAATGGCATTGTGGAGGTTGCCTCCATCGATGCTCACGAGGTTCATGTCGTATTTGTTTTGTATGTCGTAGAGGAATCGTGCCAGCAGCTTGTTAGCGTTTGCGCGGTTTTTGTTGATGTCGTCGCCCGAGTGTCCGCCGGTCAGTTTGTCGATAACGACGCGCAGTGCCACGTAGTCTTCGGGTATGTCCTGGGCGAAGTATTCGAAGTCGATGTCGGTATTCACTCCTCCGGCGCATCCGATGAATATCTCGCCCTCGTCTTCGCTGTCGAGGTTGAGCAGGTATTTTCCGGTCATGAATCCCGGCTGTATGGCTTCGGCACCGGTGAGGCCGG
>CAMHPM010000253.1 GCA_946187025.1 uncultured Prevotellaceae bacterium | reverse complement strand
TATGCAGTAATGACAGGGTTGGCCGATGCAGGCTGCTTCACGTCGGCAGCATTCTTCGGATTCCATGTCCAGCCGGTGTCTTTCTTCGAGAAGTTTGGATTAACCAAGATGGCGGTGATTTCGTCGCCAGCCTTCTCGTTCTTGGCTATCTCTTCCATAATCTTGTCGTGAACCATGGCAGATGCACCCTTGCAGTACTCGCTGTCAGCAGTGCGGTCGTCATATTCAGTTTCCATATCCATTTGGAAGTCGCCGAGTTTGTCGGCTAACTCAGGGAATGTAGCTGAAAGGTTATCCATGTATTCCTGACACTCTGCGAGTGCAGCCCTTAGGAGCTTGTAGTCTTCGATTGAGGCAAGCAATGTGTTGTATGCGGCCTTCAGTACGTCAATCTCCTCGGCAAATCCTTCTGTCAGGTTCTTGCACTTCTCGATTTCTGCAGAGAACGCATCCTTCACCTCTTTGTTGGCAATAACATCTTCGAGGTCAGAGAATTCACCCTCATACTGCGAAACCAGTCCGTCGAGCTCTGCTTGTTTTGGATCAGTCACTTCACCATAGTAAGTAAGACGGAAGTTGTCGGCAGCAATCCAGCTGGCATTGCATGAACGTGCTTTCAGTCCGAATTCGATTGTTCCGGCCTCCTGCATTGCAAACACCATTGAATAGTGCTCTGGCATGTAGTCTTCGGTTGCAACAGGACGGCTCATGTCAACATCGGCCGAGTTGGTAACATAGAATGTCACACCTTCAACTTTTGGTGCGCCGCCGCCATCGATACGGAATACGGAGATAGCGTCGCACTCAATCTTGTATTTACCAGCAGGCAGGTCGCGCACTGTTGTGTAGATACGTCCGTCGCCAAGTTTGTTGTTTGTGTTGTTGTAGGTTGGACGCCATGCCTGAATGAAGTTGCTGATGGTCACATCTCCATTGGTGTAGGTGTCGCCCTGATATCCACTTGCGCTGGTCGAACCGATGCTGATGCTCCAGCCATTGTCGTTTCCATTCTCGAAATCAGGATTCTGGATGAATGAGGTTGCATCGCGTGGATCGGTGTTGGTTGCACCGGTCAGTTCGGTCTGGATGCGCCAGTCGTAAAGGTCGTTTGCCATTTTTTCGCGTGCAGCATCAAGTTCGGTAGCTGTGGATGCAGTGTTGTTGAATACTGCTTCATATTCAGCCACGCTAAATCCAGGATAGTTGGTCTTGTTGCTGTTGAGTTCGGCCTCAAGCTTCATTGCTGCTGTATATGCAGCAAGCTTTGTTGCATACTCCTGATACACGTCGTATGGGATGGCGGTCCATGTGATGTATGCACCTTCTTCGCTTTCCGATACGTCAATCATTGGGGTGATAGGCTTTATTCCTTTTGCAACGTCGGTCTCGTCGGTGTAAAAGTCAAGACCCATATACGAATTTCCTGTAAGTTCTTTCATTTCGGCCGTTAGTGCAGAGTTTACGTCCGAAACACTGATGCGATAGGTTTTCTCGCCTACCTTTTCAAGAGTCCAGAGTGGGCATCCGTTGGTGTTGAAGTCAACATAGCCCGTAGTAGCCGACTCTGCAAAAATGCGTTGCCACTTGTTGTCATAGATGTTCCAGATGCTCACGGTCTTTCCATCCCATTCCTCGCCATCCACTGTATAGCGGTTGATCATGATGGTATTGCCCGTTGCGTCGATGGCAAGGTGTGTGCTCCATTGTGCGTGGCTGGTGGTACGGTTTGTAAGGAAGCCGTCGGCTTCGATGTTGTAGAGGTAGAACAAGGTGGTGTCACCTGGTTCGCTGCTTGATAATTTCAGCTCGGCGTAGTCGCTCGGACTGATTTTTGGCTCAACCCATCCCTGTGCGCTCATGCCGAGTGCCAAGGTGAACATTGATACCAAGAGGGTAAATCTTTTGTTCATAGGCTTGTTGTTTTAGGTTTAGTAATTTGTTGTTTTAGTTTATTGGACTTGAATAGTTTCGTATTGTTGTCAGCCACAAAGATACATAATAATTTAATAACGATGGCATCTGTTGCCCTTTTTTTTCGTCTGAGGGCTTGAAAAAACTACTTCACCAGCACTTTTTTCCCATTCACAATGTTCAATCCGCGTTGTAAGTGCCCGATTCGTTGTCCTGCAATGTTGTATATGGATTTGCCGGTTGCAGGAGTCTGGTTTTTGATTGTGCTGATTCCGTCAGCCTTGTCGGTCCTTATCAGTTGGAACGGGAAGTCGGATAGTTGGTCTGTACCTCCGAACGTGATGGTCCCGTCGGCATTTGGCAGCCAATAGGTGTTTGATGAGTTGTAGAACTGCACGAAGTCAGTGCCGCTTGCCATTGCTATGCGCTGAGTGCGGAAGGTCCGTGTAATGAGCTGTCCGCTGGCATTGAGGTATAGGCTGTCGGCCACCGACATGATGTCGTATCGTGCGCTGTTGTTGCGACTTATGTGCCATATCTGTGTGGGCGATGTGTTGCCGTTTGTGTCGGTGATGGCAGGAAGGAGCGATGGCTGGGCGTCGGCGCCTGCTGTGTTGGTGAGGTAGGTGCCGGTTGCGCGGTGGCGTATGAGGTAGTCGGCTTCGTCGATAAGTATGTCGTTGCGTGGATATACGAGCAGTTCATATTGCAGTGTGGCAATTGTAGTGTCGTTGGTGTAGTAGGTGAGGGTTGGAAACATGCTTTGGCTCATGGCTGTGAGTTGCAGTGCAGAGCTGTCGCCGGCTTCGCTGCCGTCGATTGTCCACAGGTATTTGCCGCCTTCGAGCAGTGTGGCTGGTTTGGAATAGAGCGTCACGTCGGTACCTTCCTTCACGGTTGTCGTGCTCACTCCCTCGTGTGTAGTGTTGCCCACCTTGATGCTTGGCACGAGCTTCTGCACGTTGATGTGGAATGTTACCATTGTCTGGCGTCCACCTTGGTTGGTGAAAATGGCTCTCACGTCGCGCGATGTGGTGATTGCCGGTATGGTTATGGTGTAGTCGGTCTGTCCGTTGTCCCACAGTATCGAGCCCCAACCGCTCGGGCAGTTGCATCTGAGTGTCACCTCGCTTCCGTATTCTACGGTTGCGCTGAGTGTTTCTGTGTCGTTGATGTATGGAATGACCCTGCTTGCCTGGCAGTCGCCCTGTACTGCAATGGTGAATGCCTGTTCGCTTTCTATGCCGTTGGCATTGGTGTAGGTGACTCTATATACATGGCTTGCATTGGTTGTGACGGTTATGTCGCGTGTGGTCTCGCCGCTGTCCCATCGCCACAGTCCTGTGTCTTCTTCGCCCTCGGGCAGTTGCGGCATCAGTGTCACCTCGGTTCCTGGTGTGAATCCTTGGTTGGCGATGTATGAAAATGTGTTCTTCAGTCCGCCCAGTTCGTTGCCGCTGACGGTCCGTCCGTTGTATTTCATTTTGCCCGACAGTTCGGTCGGTACTTTGTTGGCCGGAGCCAGTCCGTCGCGTGTGTTCATCAGTACTGAGTATCCCAGGTGGTCATATCCGCCGCTGGTGCCTCCGAGTCCGCCGCCGTCGATAC
>CAMHPM010000252.1 GCA_946187025.1 uncultured Prevotellaceae bacterium | reverse complement strand
GTTGTTTGTACCGTTGTTGATGATGCAGTAGTCTGCACGCTTCATCTTCACGGCCTCTGGCAGTTGCGATTTCATACGGATATATGCTTCGGTACGGTTGATTTTGTCGCGCTTGATGATGCGATGTATGCGCACCTCATCGGCTGCATATATGTATATCACTTTATCAACTTCGGTTTCAAATCCTGATTCGTATAGCAGTGCACTCTCCATGAACATCACTTCGGAGTCCTGGAAGTTGCACCACATATTGAAATCAGAGCGCACCCTCGGGTGTACTAAAGCATTGACTTTTTCCCGATTCTCTTTGCTGGCATATATGAATGCAGCCATGACGGGCTTGTTGATTTCACCGTCCTCGGTATATAACTCAGGACCAACAAGCTCTATTAGCGCAGACTTTATATCTTCGTCTTCTTTCATGAGGCGCTTAGCACGGTCATCACAGTTATAAACAGGAAAGCCTTGTTTGCGAAGGATGGAACAGATGTAAGTCTTGCCACATCCCATTCCGCCTGTAATTCCTATCTTCATATTGTTTCAGGTTGCTGTGTAACTATTTATTATTATTTCGTTTTATTAATCTCTTTATCGTTATGTATCTATTCGCTGTGTCTTGACTTCTACTCGTCTTGTTCTATCACGAAATCAATCATTGCCGGATTAACCTTTGCATTGTATATCCCCTCCGGGGTTTCGCGTATCTGCAGGCGACACTTGGTATCTCCCTGATGTATTGATTTGTAATCGACCACCACGATGAAGTCTTCGGGCATGACTGAATTGAACATCGTTGCACTCACCTTGAATGTGACATCAGCCATCAACGGGAATGTACGCAACATCTTGTTCTGCGGTATGTTCTCTGTGTAAATTGGCACCCGTACAGTCTTTGTTGTGAACAGGTCAACACATGCCTGCACCTCCACCGAGTCGGGTTTCATCTTTACGCCCTTCACTCCCTGCAATGCCAGTTTTATAGTTATGGTGTCTTCCACATCATTCATCACCAGCGGTTCTGTCATCACGGCTTGCAATGTATCAAACTGCGGCGACGGAGCGTAGATATCGACATAATCGGGTTTCACGTTCAGCCCACACAATATGTGTTGGTCGGATGTGCGTATCTTTCCGTTGAACACTACCGGCACTTGCTTGTGGTCGCCCATAGAATAGTAGATCTCTATCATCGATGGAGCCACGGCTGAATATGTCACTCCGGTAGGCAGTTGCTTCGTAATGATTTTGCGCCAGATGTAGTTGTCGAGCGTCACGACACCTCCCACTTTTGTAAGGTCGGCATAATCCACCTTCAGGGTTTTATCGGTTTGTTTCATCACATACTGCAGTATTGCGAATCCGCGTCCCGACAGTGTTACGCTGACTGTCTTTGGTACCTCCGATGTGAATATGATACTGCTTGGCACATTGATTAGCTCGAGGTTGTAGTCGAGAGTGACAGATGTATTGTCCTTGAACGTCTGCGAGAACCAAAACCCCACAGCCACGCACAGAAAGACAAGGAACCCGAAGATGTTGTGGTTGGACATCATCGAGCGCAACTGTCGTCCAAGCCGTTTTGCTCGTATGCCAATGCGCCTGAGCAGCAGCACAAATCCCGAGTCGGTCATGCAGAGCGAGATTTATGTTTGTCCTACTTACTTTGTCTGTGTAGCCTGAGCTGTGTCGGCAAACACGTAGTTGCGATCTATCTGGATGGTGACACCCTTAGCAATCTCAAGGCTTATGTAGTTTTCACCATTGTTGAGGTCTTTCACCGTTCCATAAATTCCGCCGGCTGTTATTACTTTTGAGCCAACAGTGAGGCTGTTGCGGAACTTCTGAATCTCCTTTTGTTTTTTCTGCTGTGGACGAATCATGAAGAAATAAAGAATGGCAAACATTGCCACAAGCATGATTATCATGGTGTAGTCCATACCTGGTGCTGGTGCAGCATCTAATAAATTGAATAGCATAATTTTAGTTTATTGTTTAATGATTATTTGTTTTATATCCTTTTAATGAGTTTATGCTCGCTTATCAGCCGTTTAGCTATATTGTCGAGTATTCCGTTAATGTAGATGTGGCTTTTAGGTGTGCTGTAGCATTTTGCCAATTCTACATATTCGTTTATTGTGACCGAAACAGGAATCTCAGGGAATGAGAGCATCTCAGCCAGTGCGATCTGCATGAGGATGACGTCCATGAATGCCAATCGATCGAACTCCCAGTTGCGTGTGCTTTGGCTTATCAGCGACTGGTAGTACTGGTCGTTGCTGATTGCTTTGTGAATGAGTGTGGTTGCAAACTCACGGTCTTCATCGTCTTTGAACTCGTTCATCAATTCCTGTTCCTCGCCATTAGCTTCGTCGAAACGCTTTATGGTCTTCAGTACGAATGTATCGACTATCTCCTTGTCGTCGTTCCAATAAATAGAGCGGTCTTCCAACGTTTCGTCTATACCATCATTTTTCATAATGATGTTCTTGTAGATCTTGCGCCACAACTCACGATCATCGGCATAAGTTACCGTCTCGCGCATCATATACTCAGCATAGTAGTCCGACTCTGTGATGGCAGCATACAGTTTCTTCAGCATCTCACGCTCGTCGCTCCACGACAGTTTGTTGGTTTCAACATAGTTCATCAACTGATTATTCGAGGCCAGCTGTGCAATAAACTTGTTTTCAATGAACCTGTGGCTTATAACGGTGTCGATGTGTGCCACCCGGTTACGCTCTTCCTGGTCGTTAATAATCTCATCGGCCATGCGCGTGATATCAACCATCAACAACAACAATGAGTTGTAAAGTTCGTATGCTTTCGAAAGACTGAAAAGAAGCTCCTTTTCTGCTGTCTCTACAAACCTGTTTCCGGTTTGGTAATATGCGTATAGCAATTGTACTATTTTTATCCTAATCAGTGTACGATTTATCATGACAAAAAACACTTTTTTTGATTTCGCGGTGCAAAATTATAAAAAATATCTCACATTTCTTGCATATCCCAAAAAAAAAGGACATATTTGCACACGAATTTATTATCAACCCTCAAAAAACGCAACAAATGATGATACAAACAGACAAAGAACTCGTGTTCTCTGAGAGTGTGAAAGCAGGCAAACGAATCTACTATTTCGACGTGAAGCAAAGTCGCAACGGCGACCGATATATAGCTATCACCGAAAGCAAGAAAATCGTGTCGGGCGATGAAGACAATCCGCAGGTGAGCTACGAAAAACACAAGCTCTTCCTTTACAAAGAAGATTTCGACAAATTCATATCTGCCCTACGCAATGCAATCGATATTGCCGGTCAGGGACAAAGCACCGACCACGAGCAGTCATCAGCACCACAAGCCGACACATCAAGCAGCGACATCGATATCCAGTTCTGATTCCACCAGTCGTAAATACCGAAATCTGTAAAGCGGTTATACATATCTGCAGGGGTGACTCATCAACAAAGCCGCCCAATTGTTGAGTGTCTGTATTGCAACTATTATTATGCGACATATACAACATATCCTGCCATCGCACAATTAA
>CAMHPM010000251.1 GCA_946187025.1 uncultured Prevotellaceae bacterium | reverse complement strand
TCGGCATAGCTTAAGCAAGCTTAGCTCTGCTCTCGCTGCTCCAAAAGGTCATTATACATTATTAATTATTCATTATTATGCAACTACACATCAACAACGCAACACAGTTCCTTGCAGAAGGAATGATAGAGAAATACGAGCCACAGGTAAAAGCAGCTCAACAGGCTCTTGAAGACGGCACATGTGCCGGCAACGACTTCCTCGGATGGTTGCACCTGCCATCGAGCATCACCCCGGAATTCATCGAAGAGATAAACAAGACAGCCGACATACTGCGCAAAGAATGCGACGCAATCGTCGTGGCCGGCATCGGAGGCAGCTACCTCGGTGCAAAAGCTGTCATCTCTGCACTCGACGACAACTTCACATGGCTCAAGCCATCCGACAGCCCACGCATCCTCTTTGCCGGCAACAACATCAGCGAAGACTATCTCACCGAACTCATCAACTACCTGAGTGGCGTGCGCTTCGGCATCATCAACATTAGCAAGAGCGGCACAACAACCGAGACAGCCATCACATTCCGACTGCTGAAGAAGATGTGTGAAGACCAGCGTGGCAAAGACAAAGCCAGGGAAGTGATCGTAGCAGTGACCGATGCACGCCGCGGTGCCGCACGTCAGTGTGCCGACAAAGAAGGCTACAAGACATTCGTCATCCCCGACAACGTTGGCGGACGCTTCTCCGTTCTCACACCTGTAGGCCTGCTGCCAATAGCATGTGCCGGATACGACATTGCACAGCTCGTCAAGGGTGCTCAGGACATGGAATGCCAGTGCGACATCAACACGCCGTTTGCCGAAAACCCGGCTGCCGTATATGCAGCTACACGCAACGCACTCTATGCATCGGGCAAGAAGATAGAGATACTCGTCAACTACCAGCCAAAGCTCCACTTCATGTCGGAATGGTGGAAACAGCTTTACGGCGAGAGCGAGGGCAAGCAGCATAAGGGCATCTTTCCTGCCTCGGTCGATTTCTCAACCGACCTCCACTCAATGGGACAATGGATTCAGGATGGCGAGCGCACCATCTTCGAGACAGTAATATCGGTAGATAAAGCCAACACATCGCTCATCGTACCTGCCGACGAAGAGAACCTCGACGGACTCAATTTCCTTGCAGGCAAACATATCGACGAAGTGAACCACAAGGCAGAGGAAGGCACACGCATGGCACATATCGACGGAGGCGTGCCAAACCTGCAAATCACCATCCCAAGCCTCGATGCCTACAACATCGGACAGCTCATCTACTTCTTCGAAAAGGGATGCGGCATCAGTGGCCTCGTGCTCGGTGTCAATCCGTTCGACCAACCAGGAGTCGAAGCCTACAAGCGCAACATGTTCAAGTTGCTTGGAAAGCCGGGATATTGAGATTGAAAAAATGAAGAAATGAAAGAATGAAAGAGCATCCGCTATTAACTTCGTTCGCTTTTGTCACGACTCGGCATAGCTTAAGCAAGCTTAGCTCTGCTCTCGCTGCTCCAAAAGGTCATTATTATTTATTCATTATTAATTAATTACCCCATGCACATAGCTATAGCAGGAAACATAGGATGTGGCAAGACCACCCTCACCCGTATGCTGGCGAAACGCTACGGGTGGACACCCAAGTATGAGTCGGTTGACTACAACCCCTACCTCGAAGACTTCTACGCCGACATGAAACGTTGGTCGTTTAATCTGCAGATATACTTCCTCAACACCCGCTTCAAGGATGTAGTCGAGATTTCGCGCAGCAAGGAAACCATCGTTCAGGACCGCACCATCTATGAGGATGCATGTATCTTTGCACCCAACATCCACTCCATGGGCAACATGTCCGACCGCGACTTCCAGACCTATCAAGACCTGTTTGCCCTGATGATGTCGCTTGTGCGCCATCCTGATCTCATGATCTATCTGCGCAGTTCCATACCTCACCTGATTGCAAAGATTCAGAAGCGCGGACGCCAGTACGAGCAGTCGATACAGATCGACTACCTCAAAGGACTCAACGACCGCTACGAAGAGTGGATATCGGGCTATGACGGCGAACTGCTCATCATCGACGCCGACCACATCGACTTCGAAAACACACCGCACGATTTCCAGATCATCACCGACCAAATCGATGCACGACTCTTCGGTCTTTTCTCATTCGACGAACAGAAAGGATGAAATAAAAAAGGGGGACATTTCCCCCTTTTTTATGTAATTGACAATTAGCCCCCCTTTTATCCCCCCAAAGGAGGGAAGAGAGGTTTTTTCCCTTTTAACTATTCCCACTCGATAGTTGCAGGTGGTTTCGACGATATGTCGTAGCACACGCGGTTCACACCCTTCACTTTGTTGATGATATCGTTGCTCACACGTGCCATGAAGTCGTAAGGCAGATGAGCCCAGTCGGCAGTCATGGCATCGGTAGATGTCACTGCACGCAAGGCCACAGGGTGTTCGTATGTACGTTCGTCGCCCATCACACCTACAGAGCGCACCGTCGATAAGAGTATGGCACCGGCCTGCCATATCTGGTCGTACAGGCTCACGGCTATTTCGCCGTCGTGCATGTCGGCAGGTACTCCGGCAGCAAGTACACGACGTGCCTCCTCGCCGCTCAGTTTCACCTTGTATTCACGTAGCGCACGTATGTAGATGTCGTCGGCTTCTTGCAGTATGTGTACCTTTTCGGGTGTGATGTCGCCCAGTATGCGCACAGCCAGTCCCGGTCCTGGGAACGGATGGCGTGTGATGAGATGCTCCGGCATTCCGAGCTGACGGCCTACACGGCGCACTTCGTCCTTGAAGAGCCAGCGCAGTGGTTCACACAGCTGCAGGTGCATGTCTTCAGGCAGTCCGCCCACATTGTGGTGACTCTTGATTGTCTTGCCCGTTATGTTCAGGCTCTCGATGCGGTCGGGATAGATAGTGCCCTGAGCCAGCCATCGTGCGTCTTTTATCTTCTTTGCCTGCTCGTTGAACACCTCCACAAAGTCGCGACCGATGATCTTACGCTTCTGCTCCGGGTCGGTCACTCCGGCCAGGTCGGCAAAAAACTTCTTGCTGGCATCCACTCCGATTACATTCAGTCCGAGGCATTCGTAGTCGTGCATCACGTCGTGGAACTCGTTTTTACGCAACATGCCATGGTCAACGAAAATGCAAGTGAGCTGACTTCCTATGGCCTTGTTGAGCAGAACGGCGGCAACCGACGAATCCACACCTCCGGAGAGACCGAGAATGACACGGTCGTTGCCGATTTGTTGTTTCAGTTCTTCAACGGTAGAGTTGACAAACGACGCACTGCTCCAGTCCTGACGGCTGCCACAGATATCGACCACGAAATTACGCAGCAGCTGAGTGCCTTGCACCGAGTGGAACACCTCGGGATGGAACTGTACGCCCCACACCTGCTGTCCCTCCACTTGATAAGCGGCATATTCTACCGAGGCAGTCGAAGCAATCTTGCGGTATGTCGAAGGCAGTTCGACAATTGTGTCGCCATGACTCATCCACACCTGACTGCCAACAGTGAAGCCGCTGAACAGCGGATTGTCGGCCTCCATCC
>CAMHPM010000250.1 GCA_946187025.1 uncultured Prevotellaceae bacterium | reverse complement strand
GAAACGCGGCCAACCGAACGTCCGAAACACCTTCTGTCGCCCGACCGTTTCTTCCTCATCGAGGCGTGGCGCGAGTCGTTGTGCATGATGTGCTACTCGTTCTCCTACGGTGTGTTGTCAACCTATCTTGCCATCTATGGCGAAGAAGAACTCAATATCAAGGGGGGCACCGGCCTTTTCTTCCTGCTCCTGGCCGGCGGACTTGCCCTCTCGCGCATAACCGGCGCCCGCGGCCTTCGCGAAGGCAAGGTGTATCGCAACGCCACCGAGGGCGTACTCGTGTCGCTGTTCGGCTATCTGTTGTTTGCAGCCTATCACCACCACATCGGTTTTTATGGTGCAGCACTCATCATCGGTCTCGGCAACGGCCACATGTACCCCGCATTCCAGAATATGTTTGTAAACCTGGCGCCCAACTCCAGGCGTGGCACAACCATATCAACACTACTCACGTCGTGGGACCTCGGTGTGGGAATCGGTGTACTTGTGGGTGGTGTAGTAGCAGAACAGGCTGGCTACCACACAGCCTTCTGGCTCATGTGGATAGTCAACCTGTCGGGAGTTGCGGGATATCTGGCACTGAGGAAATACCGCTCAAAGCCTTCTGTCACTTCATAAACGATGCGGCAGCCCGTAGTTCTATATAATTGAGGCCAGGCCTCTGAAACCTAATAGTTGCTCTTTTTCAATTCAAAATAAGCTTGCGGATGATTGCATACAGGGCAAACATCGGGTGCTTGCTTGCCTATATGTATGTGTCCGCAGTTACGACACTGCCAGATAGCATCGCCATCACGCGAGAAGACTATTGCCTTCTCTATGTTTTCAAGCAGTTTGCGATATTTCTCTTCATGCGTCTTCTCGATTGCAGCCACACCTTCAAACAAACGTGCAATATCCTCGAATCCTTCTTCACGTGCCTCGCGTGCCATGCGTGGGTACATATCGGTCCATTCATCATTCTCACCACCTGCAGCATCAGCCAGGTTTGATGGTGTGTCGCCGATTCCATGAATCAGCTTAAACCACATCTTTGCATGTTCCTTCTCCTGTTCGGCAGTCTCGAGAAAGAGTTCAGCCATCTGTTCAAAACCATCTTTCTTTGCCTTCGAAGCATAGTAAGTGTACTTGTTGCGAGCCATCGACTCGCCTGCGAATGCCTCCCAAAGGTTGGCCTCGGTCTTTGTGCCTTTCAATGTTTTCTCCATATGTTCAATGTTTTACAGATTATATATATCCGACATCATCCAGCTCCGGCAGGTAATGTCTGATTATTTTATAGTTTCACCTTCACAGCCTTCGACTCGTTGTGGAGTCTGTCGAGCGCTGTCACGAGGAATGTGCATCCGTGCATATCACCCTGAAGCTGGTAGTTTGTAGCCGATGTAATGGCCACGATATGTGAAGCATCGGTGGCACTCACCACGGCTTTCTCGCCAGGGCCGAACTGATACACCACGTATTGAGTAGCGCGGTCAAGTTCTTTCTTAGCTTTCGGAGCTTTCCATGTCAGGAACACACCGCTCTTTCCGCTCAGGGGGTCGGTACGGAACTCCACTTTCATGCCGCTCACCTTCTTAGGAGCTTTCGAGTCAATCCATGGCATGAGCGGTTGCAGCGACGGATAGCGGTGGTAATTCTGTTCCAATAGTGTGCGATAGTTACCGGGATTGTTAACCACCGCGGCAGCATACCACTGACACGAACCCTTTACGTTTGGTTCGCTGCGTTGTATTGCATACTTTGCAGGCATCTGATGCGACTGCGGATTCTGAGGGTCGGCTTCCTTCACCGTGCGTTCAACATCCTGACCGATATACAGCGGGCGCTTACCGCAATAGTCGTTCCACCAGTCGCAAAGCACCTTATAGTCGGCAACCTTGGTGCCAATGTTCCAATATATCTGAGGTATTATATAATCGACCCAGCCTCGATCAACCCACTCCACCACATCGGCATAGAGGTCGTCGTAGTTCTGAAGCCCGTTGGTGGCACTTCCGATACGGCTGTTCACACCATCTGGGTTATTATGATAAATGCCAAACGGAGAGATACCAAACTTTATCCAAGGGCGCTCCTTGTGTATCATGTCGTGAATATCCCGAATGAGCAGGTTGACATTATCGCGACGCCAGTCATCGATATTGCTGAAACCACGCGGATTTCGCAGGAAGTCAGCACCGTCGGGGATTTCTTCTCCTGTCACAGGATAAGGATAGAAATAGTCGTCCATGTGAAGGCCATCAACATCATATCTTGTTATGATATCGCGAATAACCATACATGTATATTGACGATTGGCTTCGAGTGCCGGATTGAATATGAGCAGCTTATCATACTTGAACACACGCTCAGGGAATTTCGATGCAGGGTGTTTACTATCCAGGTCAGTTGTGCCGGCAGTCTTTGCCCTGTACGGATTGATCCATGCATGACACTCCATACCTCGATTGTGGCATTCCATCACCATCCAGGCCAACGGGTCCCATCCGTCGGAAGGCGGCAGACCTTGTCGTCCGGTCAGATATCGGCTCCACGGTTCGTAGGGCGAGGCATAGAGCGCATCGCCTTCTGCCCTCACCTGAAACATGATTGCGTTGATGCCTGCACCACGCAACACATCGAGCTGACTGCTCAGCATCTGTCGGAGTTCCTCGGGCGACTTGCCAAGATACTGACCATTAACGCATTGTATCCATGCACCACGAAACTCACGCTTGGGATACTGCTGGGCATCAGCCGACATCGATATTACTAACGAGAGGAATAGTAGCAGCTTCCTAGGGCTGAAAAAACTATTTTTATTGTTCATCTTATATTGGATTGTATATGGTTTCTTACGTTTAACAAAACAATTTTCACGATTATCATGCCTGTTTACAAGAACGGAGTCAATGCGTTGCCAAACCACGACACGAAGCGTTTCCACGTCGTTTTCGACTTCCAATACTCGTCGGTCAGCAATACGCAGTTCTTCTTGTCGGTTTCGAACATGTCTAAAAGTTGGGCAGTGACCTTCGGATCGAAGATGACGGTGTTCACTTCGTAGTCATATCTCAAGCTGCGGCTATCAAGATTTGAAGAACCGACAGTGCAGAAGCTGTCATCCACCATCATGATTTTGGAGTGATGGAACCCGCCACGAAACATATAAACCTTCGCTCCAAGCTTGGCCATCTGCCGACCAACATAGTGGCTGGCATCGGGTGTGAGCGGTATGTCGCTCTTCTCACTAAGCATTATCTCGACATCGATGCCACGATCTATGCAGCGCTTCAAGGCATCTCGCACCGAGTGTGTAGGTACGAAATAAGGATTGATGAGGCATACACGCTTACGTGCATTGTCGAGCATACTGCAATACAGATTGCGGATTGACTTGTTTGTCTCGCCCGGATGGCGATCGACAATTGCTACACGCGACGGCCCTTTAGCGTTTTGCTGAGGGAAATACAGGCTGCCTACAAGCATCTCGCCTGTTGCATCGGCCCACATGCGACAGAAGATCTTATGCAGTTCGTTCACTGCCGGCCCCTCGATGTGCATGTGCATATCG
>CAMHPM010000249.1 GCA_946187025.1 uncultured Prevotellaceae bacterium | reverse complement strand
TTTGCTGCGAGAGATGCAACTGCTACGAGAGCAGTAAGAATCATTTTTTTCATAATTTTCTCATTTAACAATTAGTTTGTCCTACTCTTTTATCGATGTCATCCTGAGGTTTTCGGAATCTCCTCTTCGTTGAATGACGGTGCAAAGGTATGGACTTTTATCAATACGCACCAACACTTTTTAACAAATTGCAACCTAAATGAACATTCTTATAGACAAAAAGAACAAGGTTTGATGTTATAGAACATGTTTTGGGCTTAAAAAATGTATTGTTGCCCTTCCTGATATGTCACAAGTGACTATTTGGTGGATGTGTCGCATTCGAACGTGCGGCACATGCAAAGTAGGACGTGCGGTACACGAAAAGTCGTGAGATATTTTGTTATTCTCACACTTAGTTGTACCTTTGCATCGTTTTTTAACATCTTTTTATGGGAGAAAACAGCGAATACAAGTACCTGACGAAGATTGACTACCCTGACGATCTGCGTAAACTGAAGGTGGAGGAGTTGCCGGCTGTGTGCGAGGAATTGAGGCGCGATATTATTGAAGAGCTGGCAATGAACCCCGGTCATTTGGCTTCGAGTCTGGGTGTGGTGGAGTTGACTGTGGCGCTGCACTATGTGTTCAATACACCTTACGACCGCATCGTGTGGGACGTGGGACATCAGGCATACGGACATAAGATTCTAACGGGACGTCGTGATAAGTTCTGCACCAACCGTAAGCTTAATGGCCTCAAGCCCTTCCCGCATCCCGATGAGAGTGAGTACGACACTTTCTGTTGCGGACATGCCAGCAACTCCATCTCGGCAGCTCTTGGTATGGCGGTTGCCGCCAAGCTGAAGAAGGAGAACCGGAAGGTTGTGGCTGTGATTGGCGACGGAGCCATGAGCGGTGGCCTTGCCTTCGAAGGTATCAACAACGCGGCTTCGACACCCAACGATATGCTCATTGTGCTCAACGACAATGAGATGTCCATCGACCAAAGCGTGGGCGGCATGCGCACCTACCTCTTGCAGCTCACGACAAACTCCACATATAATAATATAAGGTATAAGCTCTCGCGTAAGCTCTTCGGTTGGGGCATCCTGACTGAGAAACGGCGTAAGGGCCTTATTCGTTTCGGCAACAGCGTGAAGTCAGTGCTCGCGAAACAGCGCAATATTTTCGAGGGCATGGACATACGCTACTTCGGCCCAGCCGAGGGCAACAACGTGGTGGAGTTGGTGCGCATTCTGCAAGCAATCAAGGACATGCAGGGGCCTAAACTGCTCCATATTCACACGAAGAAGGGTCACGGATATGCGCCGGCTGAAGAGGATGCCACTATCTGGCACGCTCCGGGCAAGTTCGACCCCGACACGGGCGAGCGCATCGTCAGCCACGATGACAAGCCGCACCCGCCAAAGTTTCAGGACGTGTTTGGCAAGACCCTCCTCGAATTGGCACAGAAAAACCCGAATATTGTAGGCGTGACCCCCGCCATGCCGACGGGCTGCTCGATGAACATAATGATGAACGCCATGCCTAACCGCGTGTTCGATGTGGGCATAGCCGAGGGGCATGCTGTGACTTTCTCGGGCGGCATGGCCAAGGACGGGCTGCTGCCGTTCTGCAACATCTATTCGTCATTCATGCAGAGGGCCTACGACAACATCATCCACGACGCTGCCACGATGCGTCTCAACATGGTGCTCTGCCTCGACCGTGCAGGCTTGGTGGGCGAGGACGGCTCGACCCATCATGGTGCCTTCGACCTCGCATTTCTCCGACCCATACCCAACTTGACCATCGCCTCGCCTATGGACGAGCCGGAACTGCGCAACCTTATGTACACCGCACAACTGCCCGACAAGGGCGTGTTCGTCATCCGCTATCCGAGGGGTAGGGGAAACACTGTCGATTGGCAGTGCGATTTCGCAGAATTGCCCGTTGGCAAGGGACGTCGGATGAAGGAGGGTAAGGACATAGCCGTGCTGACTCTCGGTCCCATCGGTGTGGAGGCACAGAAAGGCATTGTCATTGCCGAGCTTAGGTCGCTCAACGAACATCCGAAGTCACCGCTCAACATAGCTCACTACGACATGCGCTTCCTCAAGCCAATCGATGAGGATATCCTGCATGAGGTGGGACGGAATTTCAAACGCGTGGTCACCGTAGAGGACGGCGTCATCGCCGGAGGCCTGGGCAGTGCGGTGCTGGAGTTCATGGCCGACCACGGATACGAAGTGGAGGTGCACCGCATCGGTTTGCCCGACCATTTCGTGATGCACGGCACAGTGGCAGAGTTGCGCAAGCAGTGCGGCATGGATGCTGAGAGTATATCAAAGGTATTGGTATGAAGATAGTCATTGCAGGTGCAGGCGCCGTAGGCACACACTTGGCGCGGATGCTGTCGAACGACCATCAGGACGTGGTACTCATCGACAGCGATGAGAACAAGCTGATTCGTTTGGGCAATGAGCTTGACATCATGACGTTGGTGCGCCAGCCATCGTCCATCAGTGGCATGAGGGACGCTGAGGTGAACCGAGCCGACCTTTTCATCGCAGTCACACCAAACGAGAGCGAGAACCTCACCTGTGCCATGCTGGCTAAGCAGCTGGGGGCACGGAAGACTGTGGCGCGCGTCGATAACTATGAATATGTGAAGCCCGACAATGCTGAGCTGTTCAAGAAGATGGGCATCGAATCGCTCATCTATCCCGAACTGCTCGCTGCAGAAGACATTAAGGCCAGTTCGCGTTACAGTTGGGTGCGTCAGATGTGGGAGTTCAACAATGGCGAACTGCTTCTGTTGAGCGTGAAGATGCATGATGCACACCCCATCTACGAGAAGGAAATCAGCAACAAGGACAATCAGCTGGTGGGACACACGTTGAAGGAGATAGGCATGGCACACGGACACAACTTCCACGTGGTTGCCATCAGCCGGGACGGCGAGACCATCAGTCCTCATGGCGATGAGCGTATACTGCCGCGCGACCTCGTCTTCTTCATGACCACCAGAGACAACCTTGCCGAGATTCGCCACCTGACTGGCAAGGATGACTACCCATCCGTGAAGAACAGCCTCATAATAGGCGGTGGCAAGCTGTCGGTGCGTGCCAGCTGGAAGTTGGCATCCATCCACGACAGCGTGAAGATAATCGAACCAGACAATAAGCGCACAGAAGCCCTGCAGTCGCTCGTATCGCCCAAGACATTGATTCTTGAAGGCGAAGGTTACGACGTGGATTTGCTCAACGACGAGGGGTACGGCAGTATGGAGGCACTCATCGCGCTGACCGACAACGACCAGCAGAACATCCTGGCCTGTGTGGCAGCCCGTCGTCGGGGCATACGCAAGACCATTGCGCAGGTTGAGAACCTCGACTATTTCGATATGGCCAATGACCTCGACATCGGCACTATCATCAACAAGAAGATGATTGCTGCCAGCCACATCTACCGCATGCTGCTGAAGGGTGACGTGGATAACGTGAAGATGCTTGCCATCGGCAATGCTGACGTGGCTGAGTTCGTGGCGGCTGAGGGATCGAAGGTGACACGTAAACAGG
>CAMHPM010000248.1 GCA_946187025.1 uncultured Prevotellaceae bacterium | reverse complement strand
GTGTATTCATCTCCACCAAGTGGGATAGTCGAAATTTCAATCGAAGAAGTGCCAAACGTAGAACTGGAGGAAGAACCGGCCGAAGCAGCCGACGAGGAACTCGAGCTGTGCGTGTTTACAAACGGGATGTTGAAGTCCCAGCCGCCAGGGTTTTCCTCCTGAGCCGTGATGCCACACACACATGCGGCACACATGATTACAGATAGTAAGTGTCGTTTCATAAGTGTATATTTTTATTTGCGTTTGAAATTCTTTTTCAGTTTGTCGAGTGTAAGGTTCTCGCCCTCGAGAAACACCAGCGTGATGTCGTAGAGCGAGCGTTGCTCGGTGTTTACCTTGCACTGATAACACAGGTAGTGTCGCCACACCTTGAAATTCGTGTCACCTCCGATTGAAAGTTCGGTGCGTCGGCTGCCAAGACGGAATATGGAGTAGTAGATATGGCCGTCTCTCACCTCGCGGTCAACCTCTTCTTCCTTGCGGTCGCGCTCCTCGTAGTCTTGGTTCACGAGTGCTTCAATCTTGTTTCTCAAGCTGTCGGGCACGGTTGTCTTCCATGTACGAAGCTTTGTCAACCCGTATTTCCTTAGCGGTTCACCGGTTTGCGTGGTCTCTGTCGTCGTTTTGGCTACCTTGCCTTCAAACACCTCGCCCACATGAAGGCCTTCTTGCGCCCTGAGCATCAGTGTGGCAAACAATAGCAGCACGATGGTTAATGTCGGTTTCATACGTCTGTCTTGATTCTTTTGGTTCGTTGGAAATGATTCTGACTTGCTACATGTCGAACAGGTCGAGTTCGTCGGCATTTGCCTCGTCGGCCGTCTCGAAGATGTCGCACACGGCATCTTCGGCCATGGCTCTCACCAGCGATTCGTCGCTTATGGTGTGTCCGTCGATGTGGGCAATTGCGATGTTTTCGCTGTCCGAAGCCTGCCTGCCGTCGAAATACCACCATCCGGCCAGTGACACACAGGCCAACGATGCAGCCATCGCACATGCTGCAAATATGCGCCGGCGATGCGACCTGCGGTGCTGCACTTGCTGTTCGTAAAGGGCTTCGCCAAGGGTGAGCTCGCCAAGCATCACACCTATCGCACGCCACTCTTGCGGAACATCGCGACGGTTCACCTCCAGAGACAGCCGGCGCTCCTCGTCGGGAGTGGCTGTTCCGGCCAGGTATTTACTTATGAGTCTCTCGGTTTCCTCTGTTTTCATTGCTTCATCAGTTTGTTTAGTTCGTCAAATACTTTCTTTCTCGCCCTCGATGCCATACTTTGTACCGAGGTCTTCGACACTCCGGTTCGTAGTGCAATCTCGTCGGCCGGCAGACCTTCAAGCTGCTGCATCTCAAACAGTTCGCGTTCTCGAGGGCTCAGCTGACTTATCGCCTTGTCGAGCAGTTGCTGCGTCTCCTTGCCCACAAGCTCGTCGTGTGGCGAGTGGGCCGCCTCTGCATCCCAGCCGGGCAAAGGGGGTGGGGCAAATGCACGTCGTTTCCGGTCGATATCAACACAGCACCATTTGGCAATTCGAGCAGCAAGACGGCTCAGGTCGCACCCGCCATCCATCGATTCGGCATACCTCCACAGGCGCAGCAACGCCTCCTGGGCCACGTCTTCTGCTTCGTCGGCCGAGCCGAAATAGGCACGACCGATGCCTGTAAGCATGGGACGCAACGTGTATGCTATGTGTTCGAACTCTTGCTGTGTCATACGCCTATATAACGTAAGAAACCGATAAAACTTGACTGCAGGGCAGCCGTTTTTTTCGGTTCAATGCAAAAAAGTGGTTGTGAATGCCGTGAGCGTTCGCTACGACGGGGCTTCATTCGTCGTAAGGAACGGTTTGTGGCTCGTATTTCTGATTGTGCAAATCGATGGTTTCCCTTATGACCTGGCTGTATCCGGTAAGTGCGGCGAACGGGGCAAACTGGGCTGCACGTGCTTCCATCGACATGCGGGTGTGGTGTACCGACACGTGATGCGGCAGGTCGATTATGTCGCTATAGTCTTCGCTCATGCTTTGTGTCCTCCTATCTGTCTGTTACGTTCGCGCGCGGTAGCGCCTTCTTCGAAGTTTATCCCTTTGAGTATGGCGTTTTTGCCAAACCGCTTCTTTATCTTCAGCCGTGCTTCCTGTATGCGACGTTCCTTGTCGAGTCGCGCCGCCTCGGCCTTGCGGGCGGCCAGTGCCGCTTCGCTGTCGTCAAAAAGATCGAGCTGACGTGAGTTTGCGGCCTTGATGGCATCAGCCTCGCTGATGATGTGGTTGGTGGTGAGGTTGATGCGTCGCACGAGCAGGTCGCGGTTGATGATGCGGTCGTAGAGCTCCATCACGGCCCGGCTTATGATTTCGTCGGACGATGTGTGGCCGTCCAGGTTGATGCTGCCATGAGCATGTTTCGGCACGGTGCGCCCATAGTGGTCGGTCTTCACAGGACCCGAATAACCCTGCTGCCCGTCGGTGCCCGACAGGCTTTCGACATCATAGCCGATGGTGAGCACCAGCTGGTCGGTCATCAGCCGTTTGTCAACCAGGTTGAGCACCACCGAGTCGGCCATCTCGCTTACCACAACCCGCGCTTTCTTCCAGTCGTAGGCAGTGCTGAGCACCTGTCCGCTGCTGAACGAGTTGGTTTCCGGCCGATATGCCTTCACCTTGTCGATGGTGCAGGGTTCCCATCCCCAGGCATGGTCGATCAGCAATTCGGCATTAACGCCAAACAAGCGGTAGAGCAGTTCCTCGTTGTCGATCGATACGCGGGCAATCTTGCCCATCGTGTCGATACCGTAGGGAGCCAGACGCTCGGCTATGCCGTGGCCTACACGCCAGAACTTGGTGATGGGTTTGAGGTTCCATAACGTGCGCCGGTAGGTCATCTCGTCGAGTTCGCCTATGCGCACCCCGTCGCGGTCGGCCGGTATGTGTTTGGCCACTATGTCCATCGCCACCTTACATAGATACAGGTTGGTGCCGATGCCGGCTGTTGCCGTGATGCCGGTCGATTGCAGCACGGCACGTATCAGCGTCATGGCAAGCTCGTGGGCTGTCATGTTGTACATCGACAGATAGTCGGTGGCATCGATGAAGACCTCGTCGATGCTATATACATGTATGTCGTCGGGAGCAATGAATTTAAGGTAAATTTCATATATCTTGCTGCTCGTGTCTATGTAGTGCCTCATACGTGGCGGCGCTACGAGATAGTCAAGCTCCCAGTCGGGATGTGCCTGCAACTCGTTGCTGTCGGCCGATTTCCCGGTGAACGCACGTCGGGCTTTCAGCTTGCGTTCCATGTTCACCTCCTTCACACGCTGCACCACTTCAAACAGACGCGAGCGGCCGCTGAGCCCGTAGGCCTTGAGCGAGGGCGACACTGCCAGGCAGATGGTCTTCTCCGTGCGGCTGGCATCGGCCACGACAAGGTTGGTGGTCAGCGGGTCGAGGCCGCGGTCCACACATTCCACTGAGGCGTAGAACGACTTCAGGTCGATGGCTATGTAGGTGCGCTCCGACATCTATTCTATGATTTTGGCTATTTGCTTTCGGCTGGCTCCGGGCAGG
>CAMHPM010000247.1 GCA_946187025.1 uncultured Prevotellaceae bacterium | reverse complement strand
GTGTGGTAAAGTCCGTCGGTGTTATAGAACGTGCCGCCGTTGGCCGGGTTAGACAGTCCCTTCTTTGCGTCAGCGCTGTAGAGTCCCATGCCTGTGGAACTCACATATCCGCGGAATCCCACGCCCTTGTCGCTCACCGCAAACGGTGTGAATTCCTTTCCGTCGGCATCGGTCTTCACCTTAAATTCCACGGTATATCCTCCGTCGCCGGGTGTGAAGTCTGTCCCGAATGTCTTCGCAGCATCCTTACCTCCTGCATATACAGGGTTGGCCGTAAGGTCTTTCACAGGCAGAGGTGTTCCGTAGGTTGTTACATATACGTATTCGCGTTCGTCGGCACTACGCATAATGACTTTTGCCGAGTTCATGCGCAGCGTAGTGAGGTTGGTGACGGTCACCTTCACATCTTTCTCTCCGGCTTTCACCAGTGTAGGTGTGACTGCCAGTCCAGCCGTGGCCGATATCTGTACATCGGCAATGAGGCCGGTGGTGGAGAGGATGAATGTCTCGCTCTCACCGGTGCCGCATATTTCCATCTCGGCACGTTCGCCTGTCTTGGCGGGCAGTTGCTTCTGCGGTGTGCGGCTCACTGCCGATACCGACAGCCGGTGCACGTCTTGTGCCTGAATCCCGGCAACCAAAAGCAAAGCACCTGCCATAGCTGCCAGTCGGATGAATGTTTGTTTCATATTTAGTTCGTTTGTTTTTTTGTTATCGATTAGTTGCTTGGGGGCATTCCGCCACACCTTTATATTTATATAACGGATGCAGGAAATGCCGTGATGTGTCACTTCACATACAGTTTGCGTGTTGTGGCCGCCCCGCCTTCGTTCAGCCGTACTACATAGAATCCCTTTGGCAGGCGTGTGCCGTTTGCAGCCACCTTGCGTCCTTGCATGTCGTAAACGTCGAATTGCAGTGTGGCGGCTGCCTGCAAGCCATATATGCCCACAGCCAGTTCCATGCCCGTCTTGAAGATATCGATGTCGCGTCGCAGCAGTTTCACTGCACGGTTTATCTCGTTCTGGTTGGTGCTTTGCAGCATTGCTCCGTTCTTATCGAGCGATGCACGCAGGTCGTCGTAGTATTCCTGGAAATAGACGAATGCCCCTGCATCGGCATCGGCCAGCAGCTGTGTAGCCTCATCTACGAGTGCTTGCAGAGCCGACGTGTCGTTTGCCTGTCGCGATGCAGCGAATGTGGCCGTCTCAGCCACAAGGTCGGCAGTTGTCTGTCCCACCGTAGCCTGGTTCACATTGTTGGCACGCACCATGGCACGAGCGGCAGCGACGGCCGTCTGCAGCTGGTCGTATGCTGCATGTGGATAGAATCCTGCACCCTCGCCTACAAACCCGGCAGCTGCCGACAGTGTCTTCTCGGCATCGGCAATGGCTGCATTGAGTGCGGTGTAGTCAATCTTCACCCGCTGTGCAGCAAATGCAGCGGCTGCAGTTGCGAGGTTGGCATCGGCCTCATCGACCTGCGGCTGTGTTGCCTCGTCGGCATCGAGTATGGCGAGAGCTGCGGTGAGCGATGTCTGATAGGCATCGATTGCCGCCTGAGGGTATTGTCCGTCTAGGTCGCCGGCCACAGCTGCACCGAGGGTTGTCTGTGCAGCAGCGACGGAGAGTGTGAGCTGACGCTTGTCGATGAGTGTCTCGGCATGTGCCTTGCCCTCGAAGTCGGTTATCGACTGGACGAGTTGGGCAGTCACCCCGTCGAGTTCTTCCTGGCTCTTCGAGCGGTTGGCAGCACTGCGCAGGGTTGCAATCGTGGTGCGGAAGGCAGCTATTTCGTCTTCGAAGTATTCACCTTGTCCGTAGCCCTCCTTTGCATTGCCAAGCGTTTCGTTGGCCTCGGCCAGTGCCTGATTCCATGCGTCGCGTTCGAGCACCACGGTGATGTATGGTTCGATGGTCCAGTACGACAGTGTGCGTCCGGCTCCTGCCTTGTCGCTGTAGGTCAGTTCGCCGGCTGCCGACGCATCGGTGCCGAGGTAAGTGCCTGTTGCAACGAACTTAAGGCCAAGATACTGGCCGTCGAGCACCTCGACGCTGATGAGCGTGGCTGTGGTGTCGGAACGGTCATACCATCTGGTGTTCCATGTCTCAAATCGTCCCAGGAAGGTTGACTCAGCTGTTGACTGCAGGTAATAGGTATTGTCGTAGCCCCCGACAGGGATGAATGTCATGAGTTGTTCGGCTGCGGCTCCTTCTTCTTCATCGTAGGCAGTGATCGACGCATTGCCGCTGGTTGTTGTAGTGAGGAGCATACCTCCGTAGTGGCGTACGATGTATGTCTCGCCCTCCACAAACGGTGTGAGGGGGTTGTATGAGTTTTTGAACAGTTCGATGGCCGCATTGAGGTCGGCGGTTGCCGCATCGGCTTCCTCGCGCGAATTAGTTGTCTGCAGCACACTCTCGGCTGCTGCTATTGCGGCTTTCAGTGCATCGAGTGCCGATGCAGGCACCTGATAGTATTCGTTGCCCACCGGTGTGGTGGCAGCCAGGTCGCGAGCCGTGGCTATTGCTGCCTCGAGTGCAGCTGTCGGGGTATTACGCATGAGTGTCCACCGGTAACGGGTATCGGTACCGCTCTTGTCGGAATACACGGCCGAGCCGTCGGCTGTGTTGTCAACACCCAGCACTCGCGAGTTGGCACGACAGCGTATCTGCACGTAGTCGCCCATATCCTCAATCGAGAAGATGGCATTCGAGAGTGTGCGGTCGCCGCTGCTCACAGTCTTCGTGTCCCACGAGCCGCTTCGCGACACATAGTTACCCTCCTTGTCGCGCAGGTTGTAGCCAGTGGCCTCACTGCCGTCGGGTGCCGGTTCGAAATAGAATTCCTGCTTCGGATCGGATGGGTCGGCGGTGTTGATACGCACCGTTCCGTCGGCTGTCGATAGGTTCAGGCCCGAAGCCACGTTGGTGATTACGTAGCCCACTCCGGTGAGGAACGGCGGGTTCTTCGATGCCTCGTAGGTCGCGATGGCTGCGTTGAGGGTTTTTACGGCCTCATTTATCTCATCCTGCGTGGTAGCCGATGTGAGTACAGCAGCGGCGGCAGCTATTGCTGCACCGAGGATGTCGCGGTTGGTGGTTGTATATTGCCCCTTGTCGTTACCCTCGGTGGTGGATGCGAGCCAACTGTTGGCACGCTCGATGGCCTCTTCGAGGGTCACGGTAGCCAAGTCGTCGGTCAGCGTGAGTTCGCCCAGGAAGAAACCGTCGAAACTGGTTGCGGCATTGAGCCATCCGAAGTTGGCCACCAGATAAGGACGCTCGGCCATAAACACATACTCAGTCTGCACCCACTGGTCGGCTGCATAGTTTATGGTACGGAGTTCCTGATTGGTGCCGTTCTGCGAATCCGCAGCATAGAGGCGGCTGTATTGCGTGTTGCTCGACATGCCGCTCGACGTGCGATATGCCCAACACGAGAACAGATAAGTCTTGCCTACCTCGACCTCCCATCCGGTTTTCACACTCTGGTTGCTGCCACTGCCTGCTCCGCGCAATGCATGTAGGCACGGCGAACCGTCGGGACCGCCGTCGGCCACACTCTCAAAAT
>CAMHPM010000246.1 GCA_946187025.1 uncultured Prevotellaceae bacterium | reverse complement strand
TCATGCGCATGTATCAACGATGGGCCGAAGCACACAAATACAAACTCAGAATCAGCAACTTGCAGGACGGCGACGAGGCCGGAATCAAGAGCGTGACGATGGAAATCGAAGGCGACAGCGCCTACGGATACCTCAAGAGCGAAAACGGAGTACACCGTCTGGTGAGAGTGTCGCCATACAACGCACAAGGCAAACGCATGACCAGCTTTGCAAGCGTGTTTGTCACACCATTGGTCGATGACTCCATAGAGGTCGTAATCGACAAGAGCAAGATATCGTGGGACCTCTTCCGATCAAGCGGTGCCGGAGGACAGAACGTGAACAAAGTAGAGACCGGTGTACGACTGAGATACCAGTATGTTGACCCCGACACAGGCGAGGAAGAAGAAATACTCATCGAAAACACAGAGACACGCAAGCAGCAAGAGAACCGCGAAAACGCACTACGACTGCTCCGCTCGCAACTCTATGACCGCGCACTGAAGAAAAAGATGGAGGCACAAGCCAAAATCGAGGCAGGAAAAAAGAAAATAGAATGGGGCAGCCAGATACGCAGCTATGTGTTCGACGACCGACGCGTGAAAGACCACCGCACCAACTACCAGACCTCGGATGTAGGCGGAGTGATGGACGGAAAGATCGATGACTTCATAAAAGCATACCTGATGGAATTCTCTGGCGGACAATAACCACCATCCACCAAGACACCACTCCCACAAGGCCCACCAAGTCCACTCCCAACCCCGACAAAAGACGGAGCAACGCACAAGCCCCCAATACACAAAGGAGCAGCACCAAGGAACAACACACAAGCCCCCAATACACAAAGGAGCAGCACCAAGGAGCAACACACATGAGGCCAACACGCCCAAACATCCCGTCTGCGTTTGTGCAGCGAGGTTTTCCCTCGCTGTCCCTCCACCGCCCTCCATTCATTAATAATTATCCACTATCAACCACCAATCCATGCACACCGAAATAGAACGCAAGTTTTTGGTTCAAGGCGAATACAAGCATTTAGCCTACAACCACACACACATAGAGCAAGGATATTTTGCCACAGAGCCAGGCAAAACGGTGCGCATACGCATACGCGACACCAAGGCATACCTCACCATAAAAGGCCCGTCGGCCGACGGCGGACTCTCGCGCTACGAGTTCGAGACCGAAATACCACTCGACGACGCACACCAACTCATGCAACTATGTATGCCCGGACGCGTGGAAAAGACACGATGGCTCGTGAAGAGCGGCAACCACACGGTAGAGGTCGATGAATTCTTTGGCGAAAACGCAGGACTTGTGCTTGCAGAAATCGAGCTGAACGACGCCGACGAGCCGTTCACACGTCCCGACTTCCTAGGGCAGGAAGTGACGGGCAACCCACACTACTACAACAAATACCTGACAAAACACCCCTACAGCACCTGGGGCAAATAAGCACAACATCACACATGACACACATAAAACATTTCAAATTTACAATACTAACAACAATAGCAATCACACTGCTCAGTGTCCTGCCAGTCACAGAAAAGACACCGCTCGACGATGTCCCGTTCATCGACAAATGGGCACACATGGTGATGTATGCGGGACTGGCATTCGTGATGTGGGTTGACATGAAGTGCTACAAGCGCCGCTCGTCAACCACACCATACGCCATGATGTTTGTGTATCCCACCCTTCTCGGAGGCCTTCTCGAGCTTGTCCAGGCCTATTGTACCACATGCAGGTCGAGCGAATGGCTCGACTTCCTGGCCGACAGCCTCGGGGCACTCATCATTACAGTGTGCTGCTACATCTTCTCATTTGTATGGCAAAAGAGAATTTCGGCTCAAAGATAGGAGCAATACTTGCAGCTGCCGGTTCGGCCGTCGGCCTTGGAAACATCTGGCGTTTCCCTACCGAGACCGGTGAACACGGCGGAGCTGCATTCCTCCTTATTTACGTAGCGTTCATGCTACTGCTTGGTGTGCCAATCATGGTATCCGAGTTTGTCATCGGACGTCACAGCCAGCGCAGCGTTTCCGACTCGTTCTACATGATGAGCGGTGGCAAACGGGCATGGAGACTTATGGGCCTCATACCGGTTGTGGCCGGATTCCTCGTGCTCAGCTACTATGCCGTTGTGGCCGGATGGACGCTTTATTATGCCTTCACATCGGGCATCAACGGCTTTGCCGGCAAGACTCCCGAACAGTTTGTCGATGATTTCAACTCCTTCATATCCGATCCCGTACAGCCTATCATCTGGATGGTTGCCATCCTGATAATAAACGGACTCATCGTTGCACTTGGTGTACAACGCGGCATAGAGCGGGGAGCAAAGATAATGATGCCTATGTTGTTTGTATTCATCGTCATCCTCGTGGGCTGTTCACTTTCACTTCCAGGTGCCGCCGATGGCTTCAGCTTTATGTTCAAGCCCGATTTCAGCAAAGTGGATCATGGCATTGTATTGAGCGCGATGGGGCAGGCATTCTTCTCGCTGAGCGTAGGTCTGTGCTGTCTATGCACTTATGCCTGTTACTTCCGCAAAGACGCCAACCTGATGAAGGACGCCCTGAGTGTGGGCTGCATCGACACGATGGTGGCTATTTTTTCGGGTCTGATAATCTTTCCTGCCGTATTCTCCATACAGGGTCTCACTCCGGGCCAGGGGCCGTCGCTGGTGTTTGTCACACTTCCCAACGTGTTCCAGCATGTGTTTGGAGGTATGCCGCTTGTTGCCTACCTGTTTTCGTTAGTCTTTTATCTCCTACTCGTAATGGCTGCACTGACATCGTCGATATCAATGCTTGAGATGGCTGTTGCCTATTTCCATGAAAACCACGGCATGAACCGTCGCACGGCATCGGGCATATCTACCGTAGTGTGTATCGTGCTGGGTGCTGCCTGTTCGCTGTCGTTTGGTTTGTGGAGCGACGTGAAGCTGTTTGACATGGGATTTTTCGACCTTTTCGACTTCATCGTCTGCAAACTCATAATGCCAATCGGCGGTTTGTTGATATGTATTTTCCTCGGATGGGTGGTTGACGAGCAGGTGTTGAAGGACGAGCTGACCAACTACGGACGGTTGCGCACACCCTATTATCCTGTATATCGGTTCATCATCCGATACTTCGCACCGATATGTATTGCACTGATTTTCGCCAACGAACTGTTCAGGCTTGCATAGCCTCGGATGCCGAAGTTTGATGTATATGTAACATGCACGACAACGCTAATGTTTCAAATCTTACAGTTTCATGTATCATTATTTACAACAAGTGAATTATTGGTGAATAGGACCCAGGGTAAAAACACATGCAAGGTGAATTATTGGTGAATAGGACGCAGGGTAAAAACACGTGCAAGATGAATTATTGGTGAATAGGAAACAGGCTATAGATTATATAAGGTGAATTATTGATGAATAAATTTATCAGGCAATGAATACACGAGAAAATTTCGGCAGCAAGCTTGGTGCCATACTTGCAGCAGCAGGTTCTGCAGTAGGTCTTGGCAACGTGTGGCGTTTTCCCATTGAGACGGGCCAACACGGCGGAGCTGCATTTATCATCATCTACATTGTTTGCATCATGGTTTTG
>CAMHPM010000245.1 GCA_946187025.1 uncultured Prevotellaceae bacterium | reverse complement strand
TCCAGGCAGGAATTGTGTCTTTGCTTCGCCCGAGATGGTATATTTCCATGCCTTTACAGCCCTTATGTTCAGCTTTGTATTCAACTGTATGCGGTCGTTGTTGGTGAGGAACGAGTGGCATGTGTCCGACTTTGTTGTTACAAATCCAAGTCGCATGTCGAGCTTGTTTTCCCAGGTGATGCGTTTTGTGTCGTTGTATGTGGCAGTGAGTGCCAGGCTTGTGAGCATCGTGTTGTTGTTGTCTCCACCGCGATACCAGTTTTCGGAGAAGTAGTTCTGTTGGAACTGCATTGAGAAGCTACCCGTGACTTTCCAAAAGTTCGGACGTTTCACCTCGAGCTGTATGTCGTCCATCGTTACAGGGTTGGTGTTTACGGTGGTGGTCGTCTTGTCTGATGCCAGTTGGCTGATTGCATTCTTGATGTCGGATGCAGGTTTTCCGCCCTCAGAAGGAGCCGAGGTGTCGAGCAAGTCTTCGGAAGCATACTGGTTGTCGTAGTGTGAGGCAACCGACGGATTCTTCAGATATAGTTCAATCAGCTTCCTACGTGCCGATGCAATGCCGTCAGCGTTTTCGGCCGAGTCGAGCGTCAATACGGTCTTTGCTGCCGACGAGTAGTATGTAGTTGGCAGGAACAACTGGTAGTAGTATGGATTGATTTCGTCGGTGGACTCAGCCGTACGTGTAGCCGCCACATGAAGCGAGTCGGTATATCGGGCAACGATGTCGCTCTCGTTTTGTGCGATGGCAGGCATGGTTGCTGTGGCGAGCAGGGCACATACCAAGGACTTATACGCTTTGCACAAGTTGACAGCCAACAACTTACTATTGACAATTACCATTCCGTATGTGAAATATCCTCTATTCATCTTTATGTTGTTTATTGTTTATAGTTTATTGTTTATAGTTTATTGTTTATAGTTTATTGTTTATAGTTTATTACATTATTACTTGTTCTTCATCAGTTGATATGTATTTATTATGTTGTGCCACACGGCATAGAACCCTCCAGCAAGCGCTGTGACAGGGTTCATGAATGTGTATGCCATCCATATGGCAAACGCTGTGTTCTTCTGTCCGAGGCTTTGTGCTCCGGCTATCGGTTCGTCATGTCGGCGTCCGATTATCCGCCCCACATAGAATTGTATGACACATGTTGCGGCCGAAACCACAGCTATGCCTGCGTATGTGGCCATTGTTTCGTGGCTGTGAACGATGGCGCGTGTCGTTACAGCTATTGCAAGCGACAGCGATACAGCCCACAGGTAGAATGCGGCTTCGCTTTTGCTTACACACCATCTGTGGAGCCGCGGCATGGTGTATCTCATAAGGAATGCCAGCAGCAAAGGCATGATGAGCAGTGGAAACACCCTGCCGATGATTGCAATGAATGCATCCATGAATGCACTCATGGTCCATCCGGCTGCCTGTTGGTGCATGGGGTGGAGTAGTGGCACGATAGCCGGAATGAGCAATGCGCTGGCGAGGTTGACCACACATGTGTAGCTCACTACGGTGCTTGTCCGTCCTCCGAGTTTGCCTGTCACAACCGATGCCGCTGTGGCTGTGGGGCATATCATGCATACCATTGCGCTCTCCACGATTACGGCGCAGGGCATGTCGGGCCAGATGATAAGTGGCAGGGCCAGCAGTGTGAATGCAATGGCCTGCGTGGCTATGAGTTTCAGCTGCCACCTGTGTGGCCTCAATTCGTGTGGCCTCACCTTGCAGAATGCAAGCAGTAGCATGGTGAAGATGAGTGCCGGCTGCACGATGCTTACAATATCTGACACCACCTCGTGTGTGCTATCGAGTGCAGGTATGCTCACATAGGCAAAGTAGGCCAGTACACCGCTTATCATTGCTGCGGGTAGTGTATAGTTGGTCCGTGTCATTTTGTTTTTCTGATCTCTTCCAGTTTCAGCATCTCGTCACGGTATTGTGCGGCGAGCATGAAGTCGAGCCGTTTGGCAGCTTCCTGCATCAGCTTGCGTGAATGTTCGATAGCTTTGTCGAGAGCTTCGGCATCCATGTGTGTCACTACAGGGTCTTCGGCTGCTTTTTGGAACATTTCCTCCACATAGGCCTTTCCCACATAGTCAACGTGTCGTCCTTCGCGTATATCGGTCTGTGCTTTCTTTATCTGTGTCGGTGTGATTCCATGCTTCAGGTTGTATTCCATCTGTTTGGCTCGTCGTCGCTCGGTTTCCTCGATAGTGCGTCGTATGCTGTCGGTTTCGTGGTCGCAGTAGAGTATTGCCATTCCGTTCACGTTGCGTGCAGCACGTCCGATGGTCTGTGTCATCGATCGGTAGCTTCGCAGGAATCCTTCTTTGTCGGCATCGAGTATTGCGACGAGCGATACCTCAGGCAGGTCGAGTCCTTCGCGCAGCAGGTTCACTCCCACCAGCACGTCAATCTCTCCGCGTCGCAGTTTGCCCAGTATCTCCACCCGCTCGAATGTATCGACGTCGCTATGTATGTAGGTACATCTCACTCCGCTGTCGAGCAGGTATTCGGCCAGTTCTTCGGCCATACGCTTCGATATGGTTGTCACAAGCACTCGTTCCTCGCGTTCGATTCTCAGTTGTATTTCCTCCATGAGGTCGTCCACCTGGTTGGCTGTAGGTCGCAGTTCAATCTTTGGTTCGAGCAGTCCGGTCGGCCTTATCACCTGTTCCACCACCACACCCTCGGCGCGTTCCAGCTCGTAGTCGGCCGGTGTTGCACTCATGTATATGGTCTGGTGGGTCATCTGTTCGAATTCGTCGAATGTGAGTGGCCGGTTGTCGAGAGCTGCCGGCAGTCTGTATCCGTATTCCACGAGTGTAGTCTTTCGTTTGCGGTCGCCGCCATACATGGCACGTATTTGTGGAATCGACTCATGGCTCTCATCTACAACGAGCAGGAAGTCATCGGGGAAGAAGTCGAGCAGGCAGAACGGGCGGTCGCCCGGCTGGCGTCCGTCGAAGTATCGCGAGTAGTTTTCGATGCCCGAGCAGTGTCCCAGTTCGCGCAACATCTCGAGGTCGTTGGTCACACGAGTCTCGATAAGGTTGCGTTTCTCTGTGTCGCCCAGTTCTTCGTAGAAGTGTATGCGCTCGATGAGGTCTTCATGAATCTGCTGTATGGCTTGTTCCGTACGTTCTTTTGTTGTGGTGAACAGGTTTGCCGGATATATGCGGTATGAGTCGAATGTCTGTTTCACAAGTCCTGTCATCACATCCACTTCCTCAATGCTTTCTATCTCTCCGAATCCAAACCTCACCCTCACCATCACATCGTCGTAAGCCGGATAGATGGTCACCACCTCGCCTTTCGATGCAAAATGTCCGCGCACCACTTCGGCGTCGTTCCTCACATACTGGCTGTGTCCCAGCCGCCGCCAGAAGTCGGGCATGTCCATCTCCTGTCCCACACTGATTTCAATTATGTTTTCAGCAAAATCGACAGGCGACCCCATGCCGTAAATGCACGATACCGAACTGACCACAATCACGTCTTTGCGTCCCGACAGCAGCGAGCGAGTAGCCGCAATCCTCAGTTTATCGACCTCCTCGTTTATTGCCAGGTCCTTCTCGATGTAAGTCTGTGTCGATGGGAT
>CAMHPM010000244.1 GCA_946187025.1 uncultured Prevotellaceae bacterium | reverse complement strand
TAGGGTGGAATCGGCAGTTCGCCCACCGCCTCGAGTATGTCGGCCCAAGTATATTGCCCGTCCCACGAGAAGCGTACGATATGACTTGTGCCATGTGGTCCCAGCCTGCTGGCACGCAAGGTCACCATTGTGCCCTTCACCTCGATGTCGCGCTCAAGCTTGCCATCCTTCCAACGCTTCAGGTTGCCAATCATACACAGCCACTCACACTGGCCGGTGGCCTGGAATGTGAGCACATAGTCGTGGGGCACGTAGGGCTCGAGACAAAACACCTCGATCACGGCACCTGTCTGTTTCTGGAAATGCAGGCGCGCCTGAATCACCTTCGTGTTGTTAAACACCATGAGAGCACCCTTGGGCAGATACTTAGGCAGCGAGTAGAAATGGTCTTCGCTCACCACACCTTTATTATATATAAGTAGTTTGCTGCTGTCGCGCTCGGCCAGCGGATACTTGGCTATGCGCTCATCGGGCAGCGGGTAGTCGTAGTCGGATATACGTATGTTGTCTGGATTTATCATATAATGAACTTAACTTCTTTGAATTCGTATTTACGGATGACACCATCCTGAGTGCTAAGCACCAGATGGCCCGAGGACTCTACATCCACAATCTCGGCATCAAACTCATCGCCGCCAGGTTCTTGATACCGGTAAAAGCCCTCTCTGCGGTAGAGGCGCTGCTTGTAGGCCGATTCAATCTCGTCGGCCTTGCCCGCCTGCAACTGGTTGTACAACGTCGAGAAGGCATCGGCAATGCCCCTGAGCAGCATGTCGCGGTTGAGGCTGAAACCGATAATCTGAGCCAGCGAAACGGGGTTGGGAGCATCGCTCGTGAATGTGGTTTGGTTCACATTGAGCCCTACGCCGATGATGCAATCCCTGATTTCGTCGCCCGAAAGTGTGCATTCAATCAGTATGCCACATAGCTTGCGGTCGTGCCAGTATATGTCGTTGGGCCATTTCACGGTCACATGGTCGATATATTCGCCCACCGTATCGCACACAGCCAGGGCAATGGCTTGCGACAGGACAAACTGGCGGCAGGCCTTGATGCCATGAGGATGGCACACGATAGAGAATGTCAGATTCTCGCCTTTGGCACTTTCCCACGAATTACCCCTCTGGCCGCGACCTCCGCTCTGGAAGTCGGCCGACACAAGGGTGATGTCAGGCAGTTCGACTCCTGCCTGCAACAACTCTTTGACGTATGTGTTGGTTGATGTTACTTCTGTGCGATGGATGTACCTCGTTGTGTTCATCATGCTATATTGACCTCCATCTGCTTATCGTTTACCTTTGAAAAAATCCTGCATCATGCGGCCTGCCTCCTCGGCCAGCACCCCTGCAGCCACCTCAGTCTTGGGATGCAGTGCATTAGGAGCAAACACCGTATAACCCCGTTTAGGGTCGGACGCACCATAGACCAGGCGGCCAAGCTGCGACCACCCGATGGCGCCGGCACACATCACACAAGGCTCGACCGTGACATAAAGCGAGCAGCGGTTCAGATACTTACCTCCCAGAAACTCGGCAGCAGCTGTGATAGCCTGCATCTCGGCATGAGCCGTCACATCATGAAGGGTCTCGGTCATGTTGTGGCCACGACCAATGACACGACCATCGGCCACAACTACGGCACCAATCGGAATCTCATCGGCCGACAGAGCCGACATCGCTTCGCGCAAAGCCTCGCGCATGTATCGCTCGTCGTCAGTCATGGCGTCGAAGTCCGGTAAACAATCCCATCACGATATAAAGACCGATGCAGCCGGCAAGACCACGCGAAAGCTGAAGCCACACATGGTTGCACTCGATGCCTGCAATCAGGTTGCCAATCAGGATCACACCACAAAGTATAAGGAACGTGTATTTCACCTTGTTGTCGGCCCAGGCATACGACTTGAACTTAAGGGCAAACATAGGAATCTCGCATACCAGGAGCCAGCACGACAAGACAATAAATGCAAAGAGAAACACCACATTCATCATCGGCGAACGAAGATAGTCGCCGCAACCAGTCAACAACGCTGCCCAGAATATAGCATTGGCAGGAGTAGGCAGACCAATGAAAGTGGTGTGCTGACGCTCGTCGATATTGAATTTAGCCAATCTCAGAGCCGAGAATGCCGCAATCAGAAATGCCGTAAAAGGCATAAACGTGAACCAGAAACTGTTGTGCATCAGCAGCGGATAATGAATTGTGCTGAACAGAGTGAACAACATAGCCGACGGCGCAACGCCAAACGTCACCACATCGGCCAGCGAGTCAAGCTCGACACCCATACGACCCGACACACCAAGCGCACGAGCCGTCATGCCATCAAAGAAATCGAATACAGCACCAAGCAGGATGAAAAGCAAGGCAGTGGGGAAAAGCTGATGAAAAGCCGCACCGGTGGCAATACATCCACACACCAGGTTGCAGCAAGTAATGATATTAGGAATATGTCGTTTCATATAAAAAACTCTTAACCACAGAGGTCGTGTTATTATACAGCAATAGTTGAGAAATCAAAAAAAACATCGGCGCTTATTTCAGCCGTGCAATAAGTGTCTCATCGCCAACAGTGGCCTGACCCATCTTCACCAGTATCTCACTATCCAGCGGCAGATAAAGGTCAACACGCGAACCAAACTTAATGAATCCCATGTGGTCGTCGATAAAACACTCCTGACCCTCCTCCGAATACGTCACAATACGTCTGGCCATCGCACCGGCAATCTGACGGGCCATGATATCCACACCATGCGGAGTACGTATCACAACCATCGAACGCTCGTTCTCTTCACTCGCCTTAGGCAAATACGCCTTATGAAAATTACCATCCTGATGGTCAACCTTTATCACCGTACCCTCACATGGAATCCAGTTGGCATGAACATTGGTAAGGCTCATGAAAATAGACACCATGATGCGACGGTCGTGGAAATAGTCAGTCTCCTCAACCTCCTCAATCACCACAATATGACCATCGGCCGGAGCAACCACCGACTTAGTGGTAGGACCCTGGAACATACGCACAGGACAACGGAAGAAATTAAGTAAAATCAGATAAACTACAACGGCAAGAGCCATCACACCATAATATAACCACGACATCCAGTCAGGACCGATGTTGTGGTCGAGCAAGTAGAAACCAGCCCATAGCGTCACAGCCAAAATGAAGCCGGTAACAAGCAACGTGTACTTACCCTCATCATGAAGGCGAATACGGTTTCTACGTTTGTTATGTATCACAGGTTTCTGTTTCATACTGCAAAGTTAGGCATTTATTATGACTTACGACCGATGAAACACCTTTTTTTTACTATCTAAGAGACAAAAACAGCATAATACACGAAAAAAAACACGTCCAAAGACAAAATAACTAACAAATCGTTGCGTCCAATTCAAAATAAATTCGTAATTTTGCATCCGCATTTCAAAAAACATGCCACCGCATTCGTGCAAAACCATGCACAACGACCAGAAAATGTCGTCATGCATAGCAGCAAAAGCCAGTACGCGATGCAGCAGATTCTATGTATATAGCATGAATCCATTCCCATGTTTTGCGAAACGCTCAAGGTATTGTTCTATGGTGTAATGGCAGCACTAGGGTTTTTGGTTCCCTCAGTCC
>CAMHPM010000243.1 GCA_946187025.1 uncultured Prevotellaceae bacterium | reverse complement strand
AGGCTTTGCGGATGATATTTTTTTACTCATTTGGGTTTTAGCGGACAGCAATAATAATAAATGGCGTGTGAATTATTAAGTTCATACGCCATTTGTTGCATATATGTAGGCTTTAGATCCTCGTCTTGTTTTTGTATCAGAACCGTGTAGTGTGAATGTCAAATATACGGAATATACGGTATGCTATACGAAAGTACCAGCGTTGTGGTGACTCCAGATCGACCGTGCGTGTATGTGGGCGAAACACATGCATGTCATAGAATAAGTTGTGTACGCGCCATTCGTCGATAATGTTGCGGTCGGTACGTTGCAGTATATTATAGTTTTTATCTGCATTAGCCAGGCGAATATCTTGCAGCAATCGCTTCATGTCACGAAGCGTACGCACTTTATGGCTCTCGTGAATAGTTAGTATATTATTTGATATTGTGTACGACATTGTGGGTTGTAAACAGGTGGGGCCGTGCTGAAAATGCGCGGCCCCATATTTGTTTTTGTTAAACATTCTGCGTGTTATGCTTGCTCATCGGCTTTGCTGTCCGACTTGCTGCTCCCCCGATGATGCTTATGCTTCTTTGAATTTTCTTTGCCATAACCATATCCATAGCCGTATCCATAACCATATTTCTTGCCGTATCCATATCCGTAACCATACTTGTAGGTGTTCTTTCGCTTCGAGAGATCGACACCGTTGAATGCGATACAGAACTGGTCGAATTTCTTCTCCACCTTGAGCTTGTTGACAAATTCGAGTGCGGCCTTTGGAGTTACGTCGGCACGGCACACATATACACATACGTCGGCTACACGGCTGATGATGTCGGAGTCTGTCACGATGGTGATAGGGGCTGAGTCGATGATGATGTAATCATACTTCTCCTTCAACTCTGCTATTGCTTGGTCGAGGGTCTCACGTGCTACGAGCTCTGTCGGGTTTGGTGGAACGACACCGCCTGGCAATATGTCCAAGTTGCTGTGGATATCCGACTTTTGGATAATTTCGTTGAGCGGATATTCCTTAGGATTGGCCAAATAGTTGGATATACCTTCGAGTCGCGTACTGAGGTTGAACACCTTGTTCAGACCTGGCTTACGAATATCAAGACCGACGATGATTGTCTTCTTACCCAGATATGCTAAGCTGACTGCGAGGTTACCTGCCATGAACGATTTGCCCTCTGATGGCTGCGACGAGGTGAACTGTATAACTTTCTGCCCTGGTTTGAGCATAAAGAGCAGGTTTGTACGAAGGTTTCGGAATGCCTCTTCCATGAGGTCGTTGCGGTTTTCGTGTACCACGATTGCTCCCTCTTGTTTTGTCGCATTTGATGCATATGGTATTTCGCTGATGATTGGCACGTCGGTGAGTTTCTTGATGTCATCGCTGTTCTCAACTTTATATTTGAGTTGCTCACGAATCCAGATGATGGCAAATGGAAGTCCGAGTCCGAGCACGAGGGCAATGAGGTAAATCATGCTACGCCGAGGTGACTTCGGTGTTGTAGATGACATCGGTTCTTCGATGATTCGTCCGTTGTTAGCCGTTGCTGCCAGTGTGATGAGGTTCTCTTCACGTTTTTGCAGGAGCATGAGGTAGAGGTCCGACTTGATTTCTTGCAGACGGCTCATCTTCAAGAGTCGTTTCTCCTGCTCTGGTGTGCGGCTTATGAGTCCTTGGTATGCACCAGCTTGGCGTGTGAGGTCGTTCTGAGCAATACGCAGACCGCGCAGTGTACTCTCGACATTGGTTTTCACTGCTGCGTGCATTGCGCTGATTTGTGCGTTAAGCTGTTGCACTGTAGGGTTGTCGGGTGTTGCTGTAAGGAGCAGTCGCTGACGTTCGAGTACAAGTTCGTTGTATTGGTTTATCGACGCGGTGAGTGTCTTGTCTTCAAGACCTACGTTTACAGGCAGTACGTTGTTGTCGTTGGCTGGGTTGTTCACGTAGTCGCGCATGTATTCTGCCATCGTTACCTGTGTGCTGATGGCCGAACGTTGCTGGTTGTAGCTGCTTTCTTGCGTACGTGCCATCTGTGCATCGCTTGCAAGGTCGGAGATACCGGCATCCTTTTTGAATGCGGCGATTTCGCTATCGGTGGTTCCGAGTTCGTCGTTGATGTTTGAAATACGTTCGTCGATGAACTCAGCAGTACGACGTGCCACTGTATTCTTCTCGTCATTTGCGTCTTGGTTGTAATCGTCAACCAATCGGTTTATGAAGTCGATACCACGTTCTGGGTTGGCATCAGCAACTGTGAGTTGTGCTATGGTAGTTGTTTTTGATGTCGGCTGCACGTTGAGGCTGTTGGCATATGCGATGGTTACCCAATCGGGTGAGCTGATGGTGGTGTACAACTTGAGGTCTTCCTTTGGTGCAGCAACCGAGTCGTTGTGTATAAATGCCACTGTTCCAACTGGCAGGGTCATGGTTGCCGGCAGTGTAGTGAATTTCTGCACCTTTTGTTCTTTTTGCTTACGCCCTATATAGTATGTGGCTTCTACTTGGAATGTACCATTCTTTGCATAGTCGATGTCAAGAGTTATTGGTCCGAGCAATTCTTCGGCTACAGTTGTAGGGAACGAAACAATAATTGGTGTAGCATGGTAAAGTGGTACTTTGGCACCGAATGTACGTTTAAGTGATGTCGATACGTGGAGGTTGAGGTCGGTCACCACTTTCTTTATAAGTGTATGTGTCTTAAGTATCTCTACCTCGTTGTCGAAACTGCGCGATGTTGCCACGAATCCTTGGTCGAGCATATCGGTAAGAGCCGACATCTGTTGGTTGCCTTTTTTGTCGTTGTCTTGTATGAGTACTGAGCCTGTAATCTCATACACAGGTGTCTTAAATCTTAGATATACGAATGCCACGATGAGACATACGACTACACTAAGGATAAACCACGGCCAATAGAGGGTCAGGACATAAATGATTTTACTCAAGTTGAATCCCTCTGATTCGTCATTGGCCTGCTGCTGTACGGGTTGGTTGTTCAGTGCTGTTGTATCCATTTCAATTAAATGCTATTGTGTTCCTATAGTATGTATGTTCTAATATGTTGTCTCTACTTTTACTCTGTTACTTCAAAATGTTATAGAGCAAGCTTGCAAGTGAAACGAGAATTGATGTAGCCGAGAACCACAAGCTGGTACTTGTACCTACATCGGAGTTCTTTGCCTTTGTCTTGTTTGGTGTTACAATCACGATGTCGTTCTGTTGCAGCTGGTAGTAAGGTGAGAAGATGATCTTTGCGTCGTTGAGGTTCAGTGTGTGGTACTGGCGTACACCTTGGGCATCTTCACGGATTATCTTTACATTGTCGCGCAGACCATAGATTGTCATGTCGCCGGCCAGAGCCAGGGCCTCGAATATGTTGACCTTCTCTTTGCTGATGGTGAATTGTCCAGGACGGTTTACTTCACCCACCACAGAGATTGCAAAGTTAGGCATACGAACGGTTACAACTGCCTTGGCATCTTCTTTGATGTATGGTTTCAGACGTTCTTTTATCATTTGTTCACATTCGTTTTTGGTCATGCCAGCCACGTGTAGTGTACCGAGTCCAGGGAATTCTATTGTTCCGTCGTTCGACACGAGGTATGGCATGAGCGATGCCTGTGTTGTCACGCTGTTAGCCAGCTGAGATGTGGCATTGG
>CAMHPM010000242.1 GCA_946187025.1 uncultured Prevotellaceae bacterium | reverse complement strand
CCATCTTGTTCGACTTGCAGACGGCTGTCATCTCGATTGAGGAGATTGGTGCCAGCCGTGCCATTGTATTGAGCATCTTGTTACATGAATATGTGAGCCGTGGCATCTTGTCGGAGGCCGACATCGAACGTGACTTCGGTGCCGACGTGATGCACATCATACATGGGCTCATTCGTGTGAACGAGCTGTATGCCAAGAGCCCGATTGTAGAGACCGAGAACTTCCGCGACCTTATGCTGTCGTTTGCCGAAGATATGAGGGTGATTTTCGTCATCATTGCCGACAGGGTGAACCTCATGCGACAGATCAAGGACCGTGGGACCGACGAGGCACGCAAGCGGATTGCCAATGAGGCCAGCTACCTGTATGCGCCGCTGGCTCACAAGCTGGGACTGTATCTCATAAAATCGGAACTCGAAGACCTCTCGCTCAAATATCTGGAGACCGATGTGTTCTACATGATAAAGGACAAGCTCAATGCCACGAAGCGCGCACGCGACGAATATATCAGCAAATTCATCACCCCTATCGAGGAGAAACTCAAGGCTGCAGGCCTTCGCTTCCACATGAAGGGGCGCACGAAAAGCATACACTCCATCTGGCAGAAGATGAAGAAACAGAAGTGTCAGTTTGAGGGCATCTACGACCTTTTTGCCATTCGAATCATTCTCGATTCGGCTCCTGAACGCGAGAAGCAGGACTGCTGGCAGGTGTTCAGCATCGTGACCGACATGTACCGCCCCAACCCCAAACGACTGCGCGACTGGCTCAGTGTGCCCAAGAGCAACGGCTACGAAAGTCTGCACACCACGGTCATGGGCCCTGAAGGCAAATGGGTGGAGGTGCAAATCAGGACCGAACGTATGGACAACATTGCCGAACATGGACTTGCGGCTCACTGGAGGTACAAGGGAGTGAAAGACAGTGGCACGAAGCTGGAAGACTGGCTGGGCGACATACGCAGCGCACTCGAGGCCGGTGGCTCGACCGACGAACAGCTGGTCGATCAGTTTAAGGTTGACCTCTACAGCGACGAGGTATTTGTATTTACGCCAAAGGGTGACCTGTTTAAGATGCCGAAAGGTGCCACGGTGCTCGACTTCGCATACCAGATTCACACCAACGTGGGCGCACATTGCAGCGGAGGCAAGGTGAACGGCAAGAACGTACCTGTGCGCACAAAACTGAAGACCGGCGACCAGGTGGAGATACTCACCAACCCCAACCAACTGCCAAAGCAAGACTGGCTCAACTATGCCATCACGTCGAAAGCAAGGAGCAAAATACGCCAAAGCATCAACGAACAGGAGATGCACACCGCGACGTATGCCAAAGAGACAATAGAGCGAAAGTTCAAGAACAAGAAACTGGAATACTCTGAGCCAATCATGATGAAGACCGTCAAACGGCTTGGATTCAAGCATGTGATGGAATTCTACAAAGCAGTGTCCGACGAGGTAATCGGTATCGATCGCATCATCGACACATACATCGAAGAGCAAAAACGCGAAGCAGGCGAACTGCCTGCAGCCGACACCATCAGCGCATCGACCTATCACCTCAACACCGACTCCTCACTCGCTACCACCGGAGGTAAAGACGTGTTGCGCATAGGCGAAGGCATCAAAGGTGTGGAATACAACCTGGCCCGATGCTGCAACCCTATTTATGGCGACCCAATCATCGGCTTCGTGACTGTGAGCCGAGGCATCACCATCCACCGCCGCGGATGCCCTAATTGCCAGCGACTGCTACAACAGATGAGCTACAGAGCCATCGATGTGAGCTGGGCCGAGAAGGTCGGCGGACAGTTCCCTATCACACTGCGTATCGTCGGGAACGACGATGTAGGCATCGTGAATAACATAACCAGCATCATTGCAAAAGAACAAGGAATCCTTCTGCGAAGCATCGACATACGCTCATCGGAAGACGGCCTCTTTGCTGGCAACCTCACCATCATGACCGACAACGTGGGACGTCTCAACCAACTGATTAAGAAAATCAAAGCGGTCAAGGGTGTCAAAGATGTCAACAGGTAGTAGGATGAAAAACAATTCACTATGCGAATAACACTGATTCTTGTGGGTAAGACCACATCCGGGCATATCCAGGCACTGACCGACGACTACACTGCACGCCTGAAACACTACACTCAGTTCTCCATTACAACCATTCCGGAACTGAAAAACACAAAGTCGCTCACACAAGAACAACAAAAGACTATGGAGGGCGAACAGATATTGCGGCAGCTGCAACCATCCGACCATGTGGTGCTTCTCGATGAACACGGACTCGAACTGCGCAGCATCGAGCTGGCATCCTGGATTGAGCGTAAGCAACAAGCGAGCACACGCCATGTGGTGTTCGTAATCGGAGGCCCTTACGGATTTTCACAGGATGTATATCGGCGTGCAAACGAAAAGCTGTCGCTCTCCCGTCTCACCTTCTCGCATCAGATGATACGACTCATATTCACCGAACAGCTCTACCGTGCACACACAATCATTCGTGGCGAACAATATCATCACGAATAATCAACAAGCTTCTGTCGGGAACGTATAGTTAAAAGTGGGTTTGTCATCATCAGTTAGTGTCTTCTTGTTTCAAAAGTGCAATGAAAACAAACGAAAAGTTACATTTTTGAAAATTTACCCAGTAAATGTTTTGTCAATTCAGAGTAAATCCGTAACTTTGGCGCGACAAATCCAAACGTACATGACAGACATTGACTAATTGCACAAAATACAATCAAACCAACATATTATTAATTAAAACTAAGTTTCTATGAGAAAAACAATTACTTCAATTATCGCTATGGTGGCAATGTTGTTTGCCTCCAATGCAATGGCCCAAGAAACCTTTACGTATGACATCCAGTCATACATCGGTTCCTCGTATGAAGGCTACACCCAGAAACTCGACACAGAAGCCATCGAGGCAATATTGGGATGCAGTGTTGCTGAAGCAACTGCATACGCAGTGATGCCAGACGGAAGCCTCGACGAAAACTGCCAGCCAGGAACAACCGACGGATGGCGCGATGCCGAAGGTAACTGGAAAAGCTGGTCTAGTTCATTCGATGAAGCACCAAACTTCTATGTAAAGCTAAACGTAACAAATGAGGCCAACGAAATCTACGAAGTGGGAGGTTATCCAGGTCATACCAACGAGGCTGTGACTTACACCGCAACCTACAAACTCGTCAACCCAAACGATGAAAGCAAAGCTTGCTTTATTACTGTAAACCTCATCTATGTTCCTGAACCTGAGTTCGATGTTACAACTACTATTGCAAACCTTGAAATTGTTGGAAACGTGGATGTCGTAGCAGAGCAAAACCCTCGTACTAACACTTCTCGTATGAGCTACAGAGTGAAGACAGGCGACATTGCTTCATTGCTTGGTGTTGATGCCGATTTGTTCTCACAATTCTGGCTCAGCAAACTCGTTTACGTTGGTACAATTGATTTAGAGACAGAGTTGAAATCAACAGAACTTATCAAATTCAGCTCTTCAAGCTATATGAATCAGCTCTATGATGAAGAAGCTAATCCACTTGAAGAATGTATTCAGGGAGGAAACACTGAAACTCGTTTCCGTGTTGTACTTTCAGGATATGATGCAGACTCACTGACAGTAGAAGTTGGTCAGAATGGTTCGTTAAAAGCTACCAACACATATAAGAC
>CAMHPM010000241.1 GCA_946187025.1 uncultured Prevotellaceae bacterium | reverse complement strand
CATACACCAGTATGTGTTTGGGTTGCCCCAGTACATGTAGGCTTGTCCGTCGTCGTCAACAAAGACTGTAGGGTCGATGTCGTCCCAGTGGCTTTGGTCCCATGTGAGTGGCTTGCCGAGTGGGTCTTTGAATGGTCCGTAGGGTGAGTCGGCCACCAGCACACCGATTCCGTGTCCGTGGAGTGGGGCATAGAGGTAGTACTTGCCGTTGCGTTCTACGGTCTGTATGGCCCATCCGCCGTTTTCACGACTGCGCCATTCGAAGTCGCGCAGTGATGCCACGGCTCCGTGTTCGGTCCAGTTCACCATGTCGGTGGTGGAGAAGAGCAGCCAGTCGTACATGAAGAAGCCGGCCGAGCTACGTTCGTTGGCATCGGGTATGTCCTCTGGGTGAGCATCGTGTGATACGTAGAGGAAAAGTGTGTCGCCCACGATGAGTGGTGACGGGTCGGCGGTGAACTTGGTTTGGAACAGTGGCATGTTGACCTGCTCGATGCCTTTCATCTGCCACCAGTCGAAGTTCATGAGCTGAACGCCCTTGCGGCCGCGGAACACGAAGTAGAGGTCGTGTACTCCGGTGACTGTTGCTGTGAGGTCGGTCGATATGGTTTGCCACTTTTCCCATCCTCCGGTGTGAGGCACTTCGAGTCGTCCGAGCGATTTGCCGTCGATGCTGTCAACGCGGATGTCGATTGTGCCGCCACGAAGGGCACATGCCACGCGTGCGGTGAAGATGCGTGGGAAGTTACGGCCGAAATCGACTGCCTGCAGTTTGATGTAGTCGTCATTGTGGATGTTGGTCACATACACACCTGTCTCGTCGTTCGAATATGTATCCACACCTTTCGAGTAAGCCATGGTTTCTGCTTCAACACGGCGCAGAGGGTTGAATGTCTCGACGGGCTCGACACCCTGTCGTGTAGGACGTATGGTTGGGAAGGTTCCGTCGGCATTGAACTGGAACTCCTCTACGGCCACGCTGCGTCCGAATCCTCCGCCTCCAGGCAGATGGCCTGTGTGGTAGAAGAAGTAGTCGTGACCCTTGAATCGGATGTAGCCGCAGTGGTTGGTGAACGAGTCGGTGCCGCCTTGTGGCATGATGGTGCCACGGTAGGTCCAAGGTCCGACTGGGGTAGGGGCTTCGGAGTATGCTATATGTTCTGGCACTCCGCCTGCTGCATAGAGCAGATAGTAGCCGCCAGCCAGCTCGGTTTTCTTTGCTTTACCCTTGGCCGGTGCTTGCTGCATCACGGGTTTTGGCATGATCCACGGACCCTCTGTGTAGGTGTCTTTATATTGTTTTCCACGTTCGCGCTTGTCGGGACCGGGCGATCCGAATCCCTCTTCGGTCATCTCCATCTGCTTCACTTCGCCGTCAAAGCTGATCATGTCGCGGTTCAGCTTGCCGTAGTAGATGCGCGGGTTGCCCCAGTAGATGTAAGCCTGTCCGTCGGTGTCGATAAACACGGTTGGGTCGATGTGGTCCCAGCTGCCGTTTTCGTAGAGTGGTTTTCCTAATGCATCGCGGAACGGACCTGTAGGCGTATCGCTCACGGCTACACCTATTGCCATGCCGCCCGAAAGGCGCGAGTGTGCACAGATGTACCAGTAGAACTTTCCGTCGCGCTCGATGCACTGGCTGGCCCAGGCGCGGTCGTCGGCCCAGCGGAAACTCTCGAGTGCCAGCGGACTTCCGTGGTCGGTCCAGTTCACCATGTCGGCCGAGCTATAGACTCTCCATTCCTGCATCCAGAAGAAGTCGGCTCCGTCTTCATCGTGGCCTGTATAGACATAAATTCGATCGCCATGTACCATTGGTGCAGGGTCGCTTGTGTACCATGTTTGCACGAATGGGTTTTGTGCCATGCCTACGGCCGATATCATTAAGGCCGCAGCAGTTGCACACGTGTGTCTGAGTGTTCTTTTCATTGATTCTTGGTATTAATAAGTTTGTTGTTATCTACATTTGTTGTTTCTTTCGTGCAAAGATACGAATTATAATTCAATCAGCAACATTGCCGCGACGAAAATATCGCATTATCGACATTTTTTAATCAGAAACCATCGGAATCAGTCTGCCAAAGAGTGAAAGCTGCATTATGTGATAACTTATTAATATAAATAAGGTGTGACTCGCTCATGATTGTGTTTTTATCTTGCCTGCCCGTAGATATCGCGACAATCATATCCCTACAAAATACATTGGTTCCCGCCACTTGTCTCCGCGAATGCGCAGTCTCAGGCCCGCGAGTGCGGAGTCATAGCCCCGCGAGTGCGGAGTCACAGCCCCGCGAGTGCGCACTCGTGTTCGATACATTATGTGTAAAATAATCGATTTCGCCCTTTATTATCTAAAATAATGCCTTATTTTTTTGCTGTGTATAGATTTATTATTACCTTTGCAACCGAAGAAATTAATAAATAATAAAAATATTAACAATAATGAAAACTAAACTGATTAACATTGTCGTCATCATTGCCGGCATGTTGTTTGCAACAAACGCAAGTGCTCAGACTCTGAAGGAAATCCAGAAGCAGCAGGCAGCTATCATGAAGGAAGTAAAGAAGCAGGCCAAAGAACAAGCCAAGGTTTATAAGAAGGCCGGATATATTGCTTCAGTTGGTGCTGTGCCTATGGAGAAGCAAATCGAGACCTACCTCCTTCGCAAACGCAGCAAGGAACTGGGTCAGAAGGAATATGTGTGCGGACAGTCGGAGGCTACATCGGTGAGCCAGGCCGATGCACGCGAGCTGGCTACCACCAGGGCAAAGGTCGAGATAGCCCAATCTATCAACCAAAAAGTGTCGAACCAACGTAAGGAACTGGCCAAAACATCGCAGACAGGTACCGGAATTAGTGGCGACATAAAAGACCAGCGCGAGATCAACTCGGTTTCCGACAAAGACCTCGACCGCAGCGAAATCATTATCGACCTCTACCGTCCGGTCGAGAACGGCACACAATATCTCATCGGTGTTGCCTACGAGTGGTCACGTGCTCGCGAGATACTCAACTCCATGAACAAGTAATCATAAACACATGCATATCAAAAGTTTACTTCTAACGGCCTTTATGTTCTGTGCTCTGTCGTTTCCGACAGTAGCACAGAACTTACTGGTTTATCATGTTGTCGGTGATGTCAAGTATGTGCGCGACGGAGTTTCGTATGAGCTGACCATGAACATGACCGTGCAGCAAACGACCGAACTCAACATACCTTACGAAGGCAAGGTCGAGATTGTTGATACCGACAACCACCGGCGCATCATCCTCGACAAACCAGGCAAAGGCACCTTCAAGGCTCTTTCGTCTGCAGCAGGAGCAAATGTGACCGAGGTCAACCAACGATATATCGAGTATGTGAAGAAGCAGATGACCAACACCGCACTCACCATGCAAAAACGATATACCGACTTTGCCACCGTCACCCGGCAGATTGCAACCTTTGATGCACAAAATGCAAAGAAGGAAGGGCAGAAAGCAAAAGAAAAATCCGATGACGACGACTTCTTCGACAGCGATGAAGACTTCTTCGGCAATACCGACGACTTCTTCAAGCGTGACCCCAACAAGGGCATGAACGAAGACTACAACGACTTTAAGAAGAAGATATATGCCGACTACGAAGCATTTCGCAAACGCATCAACGAAGAATATGTGCAGCAAGTGCGCAAACCTTGGAAAGAAACCGA
>CAMHPM010000240.1 GCA_946187025.1 uncultured Prevotellaceae bacterium | reverse complement strand
GAGCGACCTGCGCACCTACCAAACTGTCTATTCCAAGATAAAAGGCTCGGTTGCCGCCCCTACTGCCGGTTTGCATTTCACGCCGTCGGTACTTGCCGACATCGATGCTGCGGGCATCGAACGCGACGAGGTGACCCTGCATGTCGGTGCAGGGACATTCCGTCCGGTGAAGAGCGACACCATTGCCGGACACGACATGCACTCCGAATATATAGTTGTGCGTCGGTCAACCATAGAAAAACTGCTCAGCCACGGCTGCCATGCCATCGCTGTAGGTACCACGTCGGTGCGCACACTCGAAAGCCTTTTCTACATAGGCAGGAAAATACTCCTCAACCCGGAAATAGCCGAAGACGGGTTGCACGTAGATCAGTGGGAACCTTATGCTCAGGCTGCCGAATGCAGCGTGGCCGACTGTCTGAAAGCCATCGTGAACTGGATGGATGCCAACCACACCGAGGCCATCCACACATCGACACAAATCATTATCGTACCTGGATACACCTACAAGATTGTGGGTCGCATCGTAACCAACTTCCATCAGCCACAAAGCACACTGCTGCTGCTTGTCTCGGCATTCATCGGCGACGACTGGCACCGGGTTTACGACTATGCCCTTTCACACGACTTCCGTTTCCTCAGCTACGGCGACAGTTCGCTGCTCATTCCATGACATGCAGCAACCGGCGTTTCTGCGAGTGCGCAGTCGCAGGCCCGAGAGTGCGCAGTCGCAAAAACGCACCGACACGGCATGTTGCACGTGCCGGCACATCCACATTGGAAAACTGTCGGTTTCAGGGAAGTCACTATCCTTGATGAACCCGTTGCTGCATCAGTTCCTTAGATTCTTTTCCAGTGATATGCTCGATGCGGAGGCATAGCATTGCCACGCGGCTGAAGAGGGTGTCGATTTCATGCTGCAGCCCTTTGTGGTCATTGGGCGAATAGCGCTGGCCAAGCAGCCGCAACACACGCAGGCGTTCATCGTCGTCTTCGATTATCTGTATCCGGCCGAAAGCAATGACACTCTTGAAATGGGTTGTAAAGGTTGCAGGTTGCACATCGTCGGCATCGATTACACAGAACGAGCAACGTTCGTCGCGGCGGATGGCATCTATCTTGTGACCTTCGACGGCCGAATGGAAGTAGATGCAGCCGTCGGAATATACAAAACTGATGGGAAGGGCATAGGGATAGTCGTTGTCGCCATGCAACGCAAGCACGCCCGATGTGGCCCGGTTGAGTATCTCGATACATTCGTCGTACGGCAGTTGCTGGCGTATGCGACGCATAGGGCGGAAATCTGTCATAAGGTTTATCTTATAGTATCGTTTTTCAAAGAATTGCTTATTTAATTGCGGCCTGCTGAATCACCAATCCGGCGAGGGTCATGCCGAAAATGCTTGTGATGTGTGCGAGCGAACCGTTGATCTGGGCTTTCGACGTACACCACTCGTGGTCAACGAGGTGTTGGTCGCCAGGGGCATCATACACGGCATCGGCCTCACCGCGAGTGCCGCTCAGGAGTTTTGCTTTGGGACACATGCATGCTGCCGTGCCGCAGGTGTGGGCCGTGCCAAGGTTCTGCATGGGCGGCTCCTCGCTATATACACAGAGAAATTTGGACGCAGGAAACTGGTGTTGCTTCTTAAACTTATTGCGCAGGGCGCGTGCCAACGGGTCACCCTTTATCTTCCAGAACTCGGCGACACGGATGCGTGTGGGGTCGATGCGCAGTGCTGCGCCCATCGAGCTGAGAAAGAGGCATCCGGAGTTTTGCTTTGCTATTTGTGTGGCATGTAGTATCAGGGAGGCTTTGTCCTTGAGCGAGTCGATGGCATCGATGATTACGTCGTATGTGTCGAGCTGGAAATCGGCAGCATTTTCCCCACTGTAAATCTTCTGCAACGCCACGATATCGGCTTTGGGATTGATTTCGAGCAGACGGGTGCGCAGTGCTTCTACCTTCACCTGCCCGATGGTCTTGTAGGTGGCCATGAGCTGGCGGTTGCAGTTGGTGATGCACACTCGGTCGCTATCGACTATAGTGAGGTGCCCTACTCCTGTGCGCACCAAGCCCTCGGCACACCACGAGCCGACACCTCCCACGCCCAGGATGATGACTCGAAGGTGCCCTATGTGTTCTACGGCTTCGCTACCGAGCAGCAGCTCTGTGCGGTTGAAGAGTCCTTTCTCAAGTGCTGTCATAATATTGAATAATGAATAATGAATAATGAATAGCTGGTGCTCCCCATTCGGACGGCTAATTTTCAATTTGCAATTTGCACGCAATGCATAAGATTGTCAATTATCATAGAGTCACTGCAAAGTTAAGGCTTTTTTTTCATCTGCACGTCGTCGAGCGTGAATTTTCCTGAGAAAACGATGATGGAGGTCTCGCTTTCTTCGTCGGTTGACATGATGATGACCGATTGCTTCTTACCGCCACGGTGGTAGATTCGCACTCGTTCGCCGTCTTCGTCCATCTGCATCAGCAGTTCGTATTTGTCTTGTTTCACTCGTTGTGCCACGTCGTTCTTCAGTTTGGCGCGCATCGTTTTGTTCTCCGACGTCACAATCTGTATGGCATCGAGCTTGTTGAGCACTGCACCGATGTTCATGCCCGGCACCGTGGGGGCGGCTATCTTGCCTGCCAGCTGGAGCATGGCGCGCGAGATATAGACGTAGGTCACGTCTTTTTCTTCGGAGTATTTCTCAAATGCTTCCACCTGGGCACTTGCCGTCAGGGCGGTCATGCCGATGAAGAGCGCAAGGAGCAATCGGCGTATGTTATTGATGAATAATGAACAATGAATAATGAATAGCAGATGCTTTGGTTTAATGCATAATGCATAATTCATAATGTATGATTGATGATTAAGTCTCATAGTCATTCGTATTTACTTAGTTGTTGGGTTAATATCTGGTTGGCACGCTCCCCCTTCTCGTTCATCGCGTCATACTGTGCCATGCCTTTCTCTATATTCTGCTGCAGGAGCAGTATTGCCTTCTCGGCTGTGGCGTATGCCATCTGCGGGTCGGTGTAGGTGTCGGAGGGTTTGGGTCGGGATGTGTAGAGCATGAACGCAACGCCTGCCACCAAGAGCACTGACGCAGCCATGGCGATAGCAATGCGCTTGTTTGCCATCCGGCGACGTTTGAGGGCGGCTTCCTCATGTGCCCATTCATCGATTTTGGCACTGAGGCGGGCTTCCAATCCGTCGGGAATTGGGATGCGTTCGAGCTCGTGTATGTTCAGTTCTTCCATGTGTGTGTCAGTTGTTTGAATTGTTCTTTAAGTGTTTGTTTGGCTCTCGATACGATGACTCGCAGGTTGCCGGGCGAGAGGCCTGTGGCCTGACTTATCTCGTCGTATGGGCTTTCTTGCTCCAGATGCATTTGCATTATGGTGCGTTGCTTCTGTGGCAATCGGCCTATGAGTTCAGTCATCTGCATGGCCTCGTCGCGTGTCTCATACGACTCTTGCGACTCATCGGGAGGGTCGTTCACCGCCACATCGTCTAATGGGACGGTCGCGATGTGCTTCAGCCGTTGCTGGTCGCGGAAAAGGTTGCGCAGCATGGTGATGAGGTAAGCTTCGTTCTGTGCCTCGGCCGACAGGGTTTCGCGTCGCTGCCACAGCTTCAGGTAGAAGTCCTGCACGAGGTCTTCGGCATCCTGCTGATTGGCCGTGAGGCGGTATGCCACGCGGTAGAGCAGGCGGTGGTGTGG
>CAMHPM010000239.1 GCA_946187025.1 uncultured Prevotellaceae bacterium | reverse complement strand
CCCTGGCTGCCGCTTATTGCCATTTTGTGCAGATGGGCCGTCCGGCAGCTGCATCGTCGAACACCTCGTGGAAAGACTTTGTAAAGAAGAACGCCTCCCGGGTGAGGCAATAGCACTGGGGGTGGCAATGTGTCAGTGTCCTGGGGCCGTGCCTCAGGAAAAACCGATTGCACAAATGAATGCAGAACACTACAAGATGGCTCAAAGCTTTGCCATCGAATACGGAACATTTCTCGGAATCGCATGGCTCATAACCTTCGGCTTCGTGGTCGGCGGACTCGTGAGCGGCAACCTGCTGGCAATGCTGGCGGGTTTTGCAAGTTTCGGCTTGTCGTGCTTGGTCCCGTTCTATCTGGCATGGAGGTTCAAACAACACCTCGAAAACGGAGAGCAGGTGGCACGCCTCGTGGCGTGGAGCTTTGCGTTCCTCATGTTCACCTATGCCTGTATGCTAGCTGCAGCAGGCCACCTTGTCTATTTCACCTATCTCGACCACGGTCAACTCATGCAAGTGTTCCACACGACACTCTTCTCGCACGAAGCCGAGGCACAATACAAGGCCATAGGTGCAACCGACATGCTCGCCACTGCACGCGACCAGTTTGCCATGCTGCAGAGTCTCACACCGATGCAGATTACCCTGGCGCTGTTTGAAAACAACATCTTCATTTCGCTCCTGCTCACCATCCCAGTCGCATTTGTGGCACGCAGGAAGGCCGTGAAATAAGAATCCACTCAACACTCCCCCAAAGAGGGAGATGCACGCACAATAGCAGATAAATAATAAAGATATGGACATATCAGTAGTCATACCACTTTATAACGAAGAAGAGTCGCTTGCCGAACTCCATGCCTGGATAAAGCGAGTGATGGACGAACATGGCTTCAGCTACGAAGTCATATTCTGCAACGACGGCTCCACCGACCACTCGTGGCAAGTCATAGAGCAACTGGCAGCACAATACCCCGAAGTGCATGGCATCAAGTTCCGTCGCAACTACGGCAAGAGCCCGGCACTGTTCTGCGGATTCGAACGCGCCGAGGGCGATGTAGTCATCACCATGGATGCCGACCTGCAAGACAGCCCCGACGAAATACCCGAGCTTTATCGCATGATCACCGAAGACGGCTACGATCTGGTGAGCGGGTACAAGATGAACCGCCGCAAGGGCGACCCGCTGTCGAAGACCATACCTACAAAACTATTCAACGCCACGGCACGCCGGGTGAGCGGAATACACAACCTCCACGACTTCAACTGCGGACTCAAGGCATACCGTCGCGACGTGGTGAAAGCCATCGAAGTGTATGGCGAGATGCACCGCTACATACCATATCTGGCCAAGAACGCAGGATTCACCCGCATCGGCGAGAAACGTGTACACCACCAGGCACGCCAGCACGGAGTGTCGAAGTTCATGGGATGGAACCGCTTCGTCAACGGATACCTCGACCTCATGTCCCTATGGTTCATCAGCACCTTCGGACTGAAACCAATGCATGTGTTCGGTTTCCTCGGCTCCATCATGTTCCTCGTCGGATTCATAGCCGCGGCAATAGTCGGAGCATACAAGCTCATTGCCATGTCGAACGGCAACAACCCGGGACTCGTGACCGATTCGCCATACTTCTATATTTCGCTCGCCACCATGCTCATCGGCACACAACTCTTTGTGGCCGGATTCCTCGGCGACATGATAAGCCGCAACTCGCCCGAAAGAAACAAGTATCAGGTGGAAAAAAGTATATAAAACTAAATGAACATAAAACCACTCATAGCTCTTTGCTCGGCCATAGCCGTAGTGCTCACATCGTGCTCCTCCAACAACTGCCCACTGGAGAACACAGTGCTGTGCAACTACTACTTCTACGATATGGACGGCACACCGATAACCTACACCCAGCCTATAACCATCACCACACTTATGCCAGGCACACAAACATGGTACGTGTATCGTAAACTGGGATATACCACAGCCACCCTCGACCACCGCGACTCGACATACATCAACGACGGGTACAGCGAGACTCTCGACGTCACACGACGCGACACCATACTGGTCAACCAGAGTTCCACACGCTCGTTCGTGCAGGTGCCTATGAGCTATTTCAACCCTGCCGACACACTTGTATTCAAATACACCAACATAAGCCGCAACGACACCATTGTGGTGAGCCACAGAAGCTATGCACACGTGGAGCTGCCCGAGTGCGGAACACACTACTTCCACCAACTCACAGGCATCAGTGCTACCGATGCAGCCATCGACCACATAGAAATAAGTAACCCGCTCGTAAATTATGAAGGCAAGGAAAACGTCAAGATATATTTCAACGGTGTGGCAGAGTAGGGTAGTGGCTTGCATCGTGGCGACGCTATGTGCCGTGCAACTCATGGCACAGACCGACGGCCAGTCCACCCTCATCGTCGGCAACGATACCATCCATCCCGACAACATACGCATCGTTGCAGACGGCGACACTCTACGCCCAAGACAATATGTGGCATCGATTGCCGAGGAGCCACCTATACCTCTGTTGCAAGGATTCACACTCTCGGTCGATGTGTTCAACCCCATACTCTACCTCCTGTCCGACTACGGCAGTGTCGAAGCTGCATTGAGGGTGAGTCTGAAAAACCGCATATTCCCTATCGTGGAACTGGGTTATGGCAAGTGTGAACACACCGATTCCAATACCGACATCTACTACTCGACGGCTGCACCGTTCCTGCGTGTGGGTGCCGACTATAATCTGCTGAAAAACAAACGGCAGGACAACCGTCTCATGGTGGGCCTGCGATATGGAATATCGAAGTTCAACTACGACATGCGAGGCCCCGACATCAGCGACCCCATATGGGGTGGAGCATCTCCGTTCAACTACACCGATGCTTCTTCTACAAGCCAGTGGGGCGAGCTGGTATTAGGTGTGCAGGTGAAGATACTCAAACACATACACATGGGGTGGAGTGTACGCTATAAAACCGAGTTCAGTATAGGCGAAAACGACCACTCACGGCCATACTACGTGCCTGGCTACGGAACCACAACCAACACCTCTTGCTGGGGCGGAACATATAATATCATATTTGATTTGAGGCTGTAAGCCCCCTCCTTGCTCCACTCATCACTCAACCCTCAACATTCAACCCTCATCACTCAACCCTCAACACTCAACATTCAACCCTCAACCCTCAACCCTCACCATTCACCATGTCAATGCTCTCAAAACTCAATAAAGAACTCAACCGGCAGCTTGACCAACCGGCCGAACCACACCGGCTGCGCTGGTGGCACATCCCGCTACTGTTGCTGCTCATCGCAGGAACCATATATGTAGTGATGCAAAACAAGGGCGGCAAACCGTCGGCCGACAGCAACGAGGCTGTTGCATACCAGAGATGCGAAGGTGGCATCTTCGGCACGTTCTATCACATCACTTATCAGTATCCCACCGATTTGCATGATTCGATAAAACAAGTGATGCATGAAGTCGATAACTCGCTCTCGCCATTCAATCCCAACTCCGTCATTTCGGCTATTAACAACAATACCGCTTACACCACCGACGACCACTTCCGCCGTGTCTTCAACTTGGCCAAACACATATCGGCCGAGACCGATGGTGCATTCGACATCACCGTTGCCCCGCTTGTCAATGCCTGGGGGTTTGGCTTTAAGAACAAAGAGCAGATAACCGACGAACTCATCGACTCGCTCCTGCCACTTGTGGGTATGGATAAAGT
>CAMHPM010000238.1 GCA_946187025.1 uncultured Prevotellaceae bacterium | reverse complement strand
TTCCGCGGATGCCTCATCGTCGTGAGCCACGACCGCTACTTCATGGACAAAGTGGTGGACCACATCCTCGTCTTCCACGGTAGCGGCGACATTCAAGACTTCCCCGGCAACTACACACAATACCGCGAGTGGCGCAGCTTGCAACCCAAACCGCAACTCGACACACCATCCCCCACCCCTTCCAGCAACAATCAGAACGGCCGCAATGCCAACCGCCAGCGCCGCCTCACGTTTAAGGAACGACGCGAGATGGAGCAGCTCGAGGCTGACATCACCCGCCTCGAAGCCGAGAAACGCGATATCGAGACTGCACTCAGCAGCGGCACCACAGCCGTCGATCGTATTGTCGAGATGTCGAAACGCCTCCCCCTGCTCAACGACGAACTCGACGAAAAGTCAATGCGATGGCTCGAACTGAGCGAGATAGAGGGATAGAAGAAAGTGAGAAATGAAAAGCCGGGAAGTGAACAGTGAGTGTTTGCGTCTTGATAATAAAACACGGAAGTACGGACTAATTCACCTGCGAGTGCGGACTAATTCTTTAATTTGCACCACAAATTATTAAATTTCTCACCATAAAATAATAAATTTGTGTTGCAAATTATTAAATTTGCAGCACAAATTAAAGTTTTTCTATATACTCGCACTAAAATACTTGTACACGCTCGATAGTTTTCTTATACAAGTTCAAGTATTGTTAGATACTTGTTCATGTATTGTGCGATGATAGTCTATTTGAACACAAAATCGTGGAGGATGCAGAGCGAGCGCTCCTTCACGTCTGACTTGAAGAGGAAGAACACGGCATGTTTGCCCTGCACATCGGTCAGTGCTGGCAGCGGAGTGGACATGATGACTGGCTCGTGAGGCATGTCGGCTTTCAGGTTGATGGTGCCGATGAGTTGTCCGCCCATCGAGGTCCACGGGCTGTCGAGCATGATGTCGATGGTGCCATCGATGCCTTCGGGTGTGAGGTTGAGCAGTAGGGCGATATCAGCCTTGCCGCATGTGTGGTCGAAGTTGAAGTACTTGTAGCCCACGATCGAGCCGTCGGTATTGTTCACCACGGGGTTGGTGTTGCCAGGCAGGGCGTATGGAGCACTGAATTTGTCGTCGGTACCGTAGCTCGATGCCACGTATGAGCCGAAGAATGTGTTGTTGGGCCATTCGTGGATGGCTGGCTCTGGACCTGTGTACCAACAAGCGATGCCTGCCGAGTGGCGTTCGAGTGGGTTGAGACCTTCGGTAGAGAATCCTTCCGAGGTATATTCACCTTCGCTTATCTCCACCCGGCCTCCTTCGCCTTCTTCAACCTTCACTTCGATTGGAGCCACCATGGCCTGACGTGCATATTCGTCGGTGCCTGTCTGTCGGTGATAGAACACCCACCACTGTCCGCCGATCTGACAGATGCTGCCGTGGGTGTTGCCGTCGGGCGTAGCTGTAGGTATCACACGTCCGTCGGGGTCGGTGGTGCGAGCGCGTCCGTCGATGATAGTGCCTCCGTAGGTCCATGGGCCGAGCGGGTGATCGCTGTAGGCGTATGCCAGTGTGTAGTTGGATACAGGCAAGCCAAATTCGCCGTCTTTGGTGAACCGGCTGTAGATGAACACATACTTGTCGGCAATCTTGCGTATTGACGAAGCTTCGAAGAAACTGAACTCGCCCTCCTGATATCGTCCCGACACCATGTCCTCGACAACTTCTGTACCAGGCTTCACGGTTGCCATCGTTGCGGGGTCGAGTTCGGCGGCATACGAGCGTTCGAATCCCCAGTAGCCATACACGCGGCCATCATCATCGACAAACACGGCTGGGTCGAATGCAAGGATACCATCGGTTGCATATGGGTTGTCTTTGCTCCAGTTGCACACCTCGAATGGTCCGTCGGGGCGGCTCGATTTGCACACCATGCCGTTACGTCCGCCAGCCTGGTTGTTGGGATAGAGATAATATGTCTTCTCGCCATCAGGTTCCACGACGAGTGTGACATCGGGAGCATATAGCACGTCGGCCAGCGAGTCGGGACTCAACAGTTCGCCTCGTGCATTTCTGTTGACACTGAATATCTCGCCATCGTAACGCCAGTGTGTGAGGCTATCGACGGCAGCCGACCACACGACGAGTTCGCGTCCGCAGTAGCCGGAAATCATCGAGTCGTGGGAGCCGTAGAGGTACACGCGCATCTTGCCCGGCTGGTCGGGGTCTTCAAATACGTAGGGTTCACCGTCGGGGATATGCTCCCACAGCGGGAGGAATGGGTTGCCCGGAGTGGTGAGCACTTCTGCCTTCTGCTCTGCCCCACCCCCGCACGACATACAAAGCAACATGCCGAGAATCGGTGTCGAAAGACGTACGACACATTTAGTTAACAAAGATTTCTGTGTAATTAAGGTTTTCTGTCTCATAGGTATGTATATGTATAATGAATAATGAATAATGAATAATGAATAATGAATAATGAATAGTGTATAATGAATAGCGGATGCTACGTGTATGGGTTCTTTGTCTGATTTCTGACTGCAAAGATACTGATAAATGGGAAACCGGCCAAATCAAATGTAGAGATTCACATCCTTCCAATGAGTAATTTCAGTTACCACCTCATCCTTGCCGATAACCACGACGATGTCGAAACGAAACTCATTTTTGACATGGCGCATGTGTATATAATGAAATATTGCACGTTGCAGATTGATTAGCTTCTTGCGGTCAACAGATGTTTCGGGCTCCGAGCCTATGCGTCGGGAGCGTGTCTTAACCTCTACAAACACCATCACAGCTCCATCCATAGCCACGAGGTCGATGTCGCGATGCCCCGACCGCCAGTCGTGAGCAATGATGTGATATCCCTTTTTGCGCAGATAGTCGGCTGCCACGCTTTCACCCCATCTTCCGAGTCGCTCCGTATCAGATTCTGAAACGAGCTGTGTTCCTTTGTGCAATCGTCTGTCGGCTTTTGCAAGAGCAGCTTGTTCGCGCTCATGGTTTGCATCATTCATTGATGAAAACAGACGAAGCAGAGCTTTGTATATTCGCTCCGCCTCGTCTGTCTTTTTGTCATCGACCAAATTGTTGAGCATATCGAGAGCTGTCCAAAACATTACAGCCTTCACTCTCGGACTTTTGTCTGTTGCATATATATCGCGTATCGCGTCGTATGCCTCGCTTGTATGTCCCTGTTTTCGTGCCTCGACAATTTCTTCAATGGTCATAAGCCACTTTACGGCCTTTCCTTATTCGGCCTTATTATTGCTGTTGTCCTCAGTTTCGTTGTTTGCTTCGGCTTTTGTATCGTCGGTGAAATCGGTCTCGCCAGCAGCTGTAAGAATGTTGTACCATGCAATCACCTTGCGCATGTCGCTCACTCTGACACGGTCGGTGTCGTAGTTTGGCAGCACTTTTGCAAAGAAAGCCACGATGTCTTCGTTATCAGCTTTTTTGTGATTGATATCAACCTGCTTACCTTCGTAGATTGTTTTTATTGAGTCGAACACCCTTGTGAGTGGTGTATCCTCACCATCGTCGGTGTAAATTGAGATGTCAGCAACCGACACAACTCGGTCGGAAGCATAAGCCGGCATCCGTTTCCTCTGCTCGTCGAGTGTCTCGACAATCAACATGTTCTTCCCGCGGCTCACTAACTTATAGAGGCCGGGCTTGCCAGAAATGGCTAAAATCTCTTTTACCATGAATAAAATACTTTATGTTAAATACTTTATATGTGTTAGAATGCTCAGATTTTGATGCTCTGCAATTGCTTCAG
>CAMHPM010000237.1 GCA_946187025.1 uncultured Prevotellaceae bacterium | reverse complement strand
ATGCCACACGCCTCTATCCGCTCACACAAAACTTCCCAAAGCCGCTACTCGATGTCTGCGGCAAAACAATACTCGACTGGCTCGTCGATGATATCGACACCACAGGCCGTATCGACGAGTATGTAGTGATATCCAACCACAGGTTTGCAACCCATTTCGAAGCTTGGGCAGCCAAGAAACCGCAGAAGATAACCGTGGTAGATGACGGCACATCGACCAACGAGACACGCCTCGGCGCAGTGCGCGACATACAATATGCAATCGACCAACTACACATCGACGACGACATGCTCGTCATCGCAGGCGACAATGTGCTCGACTTCAGTATGGCCCGATTTGTCGATTATGCAATCCGGAAACAGACATCGTGTGTGATGCGATTCTATGTCGAAGACCTGAAAACCCTGCAGAAGAGTGGGGTGCTTGCCATCGATGCCGACGACCGCATCGTAAGCATGGTTGAGAAGCCGGCCGAGCCACAGTCGAACTGGTGCTGCCCACCATTCTATTATTACACGCGCAACGACGCGCGACTCGTGGCCGAAGGAATCGCCTCGGGTTGTGGCACCGATGCACCCGGCAGCTACATCGCATGGCTGTGTACCAAAACACCAGTACATGCCATGCTCATGCCAGGCCGCCGCTACGATATAGGCGATGTGGAAAGCTACGAAGAAGTGAAACGCACTTATCATGGCATCACTGTCTGAACACATAAACGCATCATTCTGAACGTAGAAACGCATCATCCAGAACACAAAAAAATGGTGCCTTATCAACAAAATCGGCCACTTGACCATGTGAATTTGCAGTGAAAAGTGTAATTTATTCATTGTTTATACCTCATTATCCACCAAAAATGCCTAACTTTGCAGCGTCGTTACGTGATAGCGACATGTTCAAATCATTTATAAACCAATAAAAACAAGATCAAGAAAGAATGGCAACTAGAATTAGATTGCAGCGTCACGGTCGCAAGAACTATGCTTTCTATGCAATCGTTATCGCACATCCAGATGCACCACGTGATGGTCGCTTCATTGAGAAGATTGGTACTTACAACCCAAACACCAATCCTGCAACAATTGATTTGAATTTCGAACGTGCACTCTATTGGGTGCAGGTAGGCGCACAGCCAACTGATACCGTTCGCAGCATCCTCTCCAGAGAAGGTGTGTATATGATGAAACACCTGCTCGGCGGAGTAAAGAAGGGTGCATTCGACGAGGCTGCATGTCAAGCTAAGTTCGATGCCTGGAAAGCAGAAAAGGCCGGTAAGGTTGCAAAGACAGCCGACAAGGTTGCTGCTGACAAGAAGGCTGCTTACGAGGCTCGCATCGCTGAGGAGAAGAAAGTGAATGCAGAAATCGCAAAGAAGGTGGCCGAGAAGAAGGCTGCTGCAATTGCTGCCGCTGAACCTCAGACAGAAGAAGCTCCTGCAGAGGAGACACCAGCTGAGACTGCTGAATAAGCAAAAGGTAGTAACAAAGAGTGGGGTAGTGATAACACTTCTCCACTCTATTTGTTAAATACCATATACGCAGATGTGCAATCAATGCATACAGGCATCAGAGTCATCGTGATTACTACTTATTGAATCAAACAAATACACTTCGTACATTTTACAAAAATACAACTCATCGTGAATTCAAACAACAACCTTGTGATAATGGCAGGCGGTGTAGGTAGCCGGTTCTGGCCAATGAGCACCCCAGAGTGCCCTAAACAGTTTATAGACGTGATGGGATGTGGCCGTACATTCATCCAGCTCACCCTCGACCGCTTCCGCGGAGTGGTGGCTCCCGAGAATGTGTGGGTCGTCACATCGCAGGCTTATGCCGACATTGTGCACGAACAACTGCCCGAAGTACCCGTTGAAAACATTCTGCTCGAACCATGCCGACGCAACACCGCACCATGTATCGCATACGTGAGTTGGAAAATCAAGAAGCGCAATCCACGTGCAAACCTCGTAATCACACCGAGCGACCACATGGTGACCGATGTAGAGGAATTCCGCCGTGTAATCAACTCTGCACTTGCATTCACTGCACAGAGCGATGCTATCGTGACACTCGGTATGCATCCCACACGCCCTGAGACAGGATATGGATATATTCAGGCCGACATGACTTCGCCGTCGCTCAGCAACAAATCGATATATCGTGTTGACCACTTCCGCGAGAAACCTGACCTCGAAACGGCCAAGCACTACATCTCGCAAGCCGAATACTTCTGGAACTCCGGCATCTTCGTATGGAATGTCGAGACAATCGTCCAGGCATTGCGCTACTACGAGCCGGAAGTGTCGCAGGTGTTTGAAGGAATGCTGCCATACTACGGCACCGATAAGGAACAGGACATCATCAACGAGCGTTTCCCTCAGTGCAAGAGCATCTCAATCGACTATGCTGTGATGGAGAAAGCCGAGGAAATATATGTGTTCCCTGCATCGTTCGGATGGAGCGATGTTGGTACATGGGGTTCGCTTATTACCCTGGCCGACAAGGATAAGGACGGCAATGCAACTATAGGGCCACGCATCGAACTGCACGAAACCCGCAATTGCATTGTGCATACGAGCGAAGAGCGCCGGGTGGTAGTTCAGGGACTCGATGGATATATCGTAGCCGAGAAGGGTGACACGTTGCTCATCTGCAAACTGAGTGAAGAACAACGTATAAAGGAATTCAGTGCCGAATGAAACTGATTGCTGACAGTGGCTCCACAAAGACTGCATGGCATGTGGGCGATGCAGATTTTGAAACCCAGGGCATCAATCCGTTTCATCAGACAGATGATGTCGTAGCCGACATTCTTCGAAACGAACTTCTGCCACAACTGCCGCCGCAAGCAGTTGTGACGGAAGTTTTTTTCTATGGAGCTGGTTGCACCCGGCAGATGTCGCCGCGCATGGCCGGGTTGTTGCAGGCAGTTCTTGGTTCGGATGTGGTGGTTGAAGTCGGAAGCGATATGCTCGGAGCGGCGCGTGCCTTGTGCCAGACGGCTGAAGGCATAGCATGTATTCTCGGAACAGGAGCCAACTCTTGCTACTATGATGGCACTGCAATAGCCGACAATGTGTCGCCTCTCGGATATATCCTTGGCGATGAAGGCAGTGCAGCGTATATAGGCAAGCGGCTTGTGGGCGATGTGTTGAAGAGGCAGATGCCGCAGGATGTTTGCAAGTTGTTCTTCGACGAAACCGGGCTTGATGCTACTATTATTATAAATAAGGTGTATCGCGAACCCCTTGCCAACCGTTTTCTTGGTCAGGTGAGTCAGTTCTGCTGGCGACATCGCGACTGCGAGGCCATACATGTGCTTCTTGTCGATTGTTTCCGCCAGTTCTTTATTCGCAACGTGGCTGCATACATGCGACCTGATCTTGATGTGCATTTTGTCGGGTCGGTAGCTCATTTCTACAGGGATGAGTTGTCGGAGGCTGCCACAATGTGTGGCTTCAATGTCGGAAACGTGATGCGGGCACCGATGGACGGGTTGATAAAATATCATGGTGCTTGATATCAAAAAGCCTTGTTCCGGCTTTTTTTTTATGTATTTGTTTGAAATAATTAGGAAAAACGCTTGCAGTTTGTAATAAGTTTCTTAACTTTGCAGCGCAAACAGATGCAAAAAGACACAGACATGTATATTCTTAACATACATAACATGGCACAATGTTGTTGCGTTAATCGGATGATTAGCGGAACGTGTCGGTATGTTAATATACGCTTTTGATAAGAGCGATCAATTTTTTAAATTCATACATTTTACTCC
>CAMHPM010000236.1 GCA_946187025.1 uncultured Prevotellaceae bacterium | reverse complement strand
CTCCATGCAACCACACCCGGGGTGCGGGCGAAGAGGAACGGCAGTTCCTTGCCAGTGCGCGAGAAGTCGGTGAGTGTCTCGCCTTTGATGTTACTTACTGCAAATGGTGCGTCCTTTTTCACACGCACACCCATCACCACCACTTCGCTCAGTTTCTGTAGGAGTAGTGAGTCGGTCTCTGTCTGTGCTGCCAGGCTCATAGGCATGACCATAGTGGCAGCAGCCAATAGTTGTTTGTACATAATGATGTCTTGGTTTAACTAAAGATTAAACAATGAAAAGGGGGAGAAGATAATGTGTAATCGTCCCTACGGCAGCATTACCTGCATCAGGTCTGTGGGTATGATCTCAGCCGGTGTCGCATGGGCATCCAGCACCCCTTTAGTTAAAAACTCGGTGCAAAGGTAGTAAATAATTGACAATTGACAATTGACAACGGGCAATTATTCGTGGTTGCGGGTGTTTATTTCAGTTTAGACTTCAGTTTTTTCAGTTGTGGCAGTACACTGCGTGCAGCTTCTTCGCCTTTCTGTATCATGGCGGCTATCTTCTTCGATGTGAAGCTTGCTGCGTCGAATCCTTCGAGGTCGGGGTTGATGTATATATCGGCATCGTCGCAGTTGGCGTTGTATTTCTGGAGGTCGGGCCTGTATCGCAGCCATCCGATGATGCGTTGCAGGGTGTTGCCTGCAGCACGGTCGTAGTCTTCGCGTGGTTCGCGTTTGTTTTGTGTGAGGTCGATAGCAATCACTATGTCGGCTCCCATTTCGCGTACCACATCTACCGGCAGATTGTTGAGCAGGCCTCCATCTACAAGTAACATGCTGTCGGCCTCGACTGGCTTGAAAGCTCCGGGTATTGCCATGCTGGCTCTCATGGCCAGTGGTAGCTGGCCGTGGTTTATCACCACTTCTTCCATCTTGCGTATATCGACAGCTACGCAGCGGAATGGTATAGGCAGGCGGTCGAAGTCGGTGTCGCCCCGGTGGCCGGTCATGCTGTCGAGCAGGGTGATTACGTTGTCGCCATGTATGAGCCCGACGGTGCGTGTGCGGGTCTTCGGAGTGGAGGAGTTGTCTGAGCTATCAGAGTTTTCGGTGTCGTCTGAGTCCTCTTGACTGACCTTTTTCCGTAGTATGGGAAAACCGAAGACGTAGGACACGCCGTCGATTTCTTCGTATAGTTTGCCTGCCAGTTCGTTCTTGCGGTCGGAGAGGAGGTCGAGCCATGCCTGCTGTTGGAAGAGCGAATCGAGGTCGGCTGCCCTGTATCCTACGGAATAAAGTCCGCCTACGATGGAGCCTATGCTTGTTCCTGCGATGTAATCAACAGGTATTCCTTCCTCTTCGATCACTTTCAGCACACCTATCTCGGCTGCGCCCTTTGCGCCTCCTCCTCCAAGCACGAGCCCGATTCGTGGACGGCTGGACTTGTTGCGTTGTTTCTGCGCGCTGGTTGTGAGCGTACAGAGAAGGAGTAGCAGGATGGTGAGATGTCGAATGGTGTACATGTGGGTGATGGGCTTAAAAGGGGTTGGCGGGTATTTATATTGATAGTTCGTCGAGCACAGTCATGAGGTCGGGGTCCATGCGCTTCTTGCCTTGTATGGCTCTGGAGAATGGCACATAGACGATTTCGTTGTTGCGCACACCTATCATGACGTTGCGCTGGCCTTCCTTGATGGCTTGTATGGCTCCCACACCGAGGCGGCTGGCAAGTATGCGGTCGCGTGCCGATGGTGAGCCGCCGCGCTGCAGGTGTCCCAGTATGGATACTCTGACATCGTAGCCTTCGTATTCTTTTTCCATTCGTTTGGCATAGTGCATGGCTCCGCACTTCGGACTTTCGCTCACGATGACGATGCTTGAGTTCTTGCTCTTGCGTATGCCTCGTCCTACATAGTGTTCGAGTTGGTCGAAGTTGGTTTGCTCTTCGGGTATGATTGCAGCTTCGGCTCCTGCTGCGATGGCGCTGTTTTGAGCCAGGAATCCGGCATCGCGTCCCATCACTTCGACAAAGAATATGCGTTCGTGGCTGGTGGCCGTGTCGCGTATCTTATCGACACACTGCATTATGGTGTTGAGCGTCGTGTCGTATCCGATGGTGAAGTCGGTGCCATAGAGGTCGTTGTCGATGGTTCCCGGCAGGCCTATGCATGGCACTCCATATTCTTCGGCGAAGATTTTGGCTCCTGTGAGCGAGCCGTTGCCTCCGATGACGCATAGGTAGTCGATGTGGTTGGCCTGCATTTGTTCGTATGCACGGCGGCGGCCTTCGGCTGTCGTGAATTCGTTGGAGCGTGCCGTGCGCAGGATTGTGCCTCCGCGGCTTATGATGTTACTGACGCTTTCGGTGGTGAAGGGGCGAATCTCGCCGTTGATGAGTCCTTCGAAGCCTCGGTAGATGCCTGCTACGTTGAAACCGTTGTAGATGGCCGAGCGGGTGACGGCCCGTATGGCGGCGTTCATGCCTGGCGCGTCGCCGCCTGATGTGAGGATGCCTATTGTTTTTGTGTCCATTGGTTGTGGGTATTTATTCTTCGAGGGGAAACCTCGAAGCACTGACTATCGATGGGTATTTATTCTTCGAGGGGAAACCTCGAAGCACTGACTATCGATGGGTATTTATTCTTCGAGGGGAAATCTCGAAGCGCTGACTATCGATGGGGATTATTCTTCGAGGGGAAACCTCGAAGCACTGACTATCGATGGGGCGCACTGACTATCGATTGGGGATGAGTATTGATGATGGGGCGCTGACTATCGGTGTGGGGCGATGGGGTGGCACTGGTGAGTCAGGGTGTGATGTTGAGGGTCACGTTGTTGAAGCGGACATCGCGCATGAGTCCTTGTAGGCGGTTGCCTTCGGGCGAGGTGATGCCGTTCCATGTGCAGTTGCTGATGTTGATGTTTTGCACGTTGGTGGAGTCGGTGAGTGCATCGATGTATGCTCCGTAGCGGCTGTGCTGGCAGGTGATGTTGTCGATGTAGATGTTGCGCACGATGGGGTAGTGGCCGCGCTCGCTTTGCTCGCGTGGCTCATATACGAGGTTTATCTTCACGACAGCTTCCTTGCACCGGCCCACGGTGATGTTGCGTACGTAGAGGTTTTCGGTCACACCGCCGCGGCATATATTGGTCTTGAGCCGTATGACCCGTTCGAGGTTGGGGCTGTCCATCTTGCAGTTTTCGACGAATATGTTGCGAGCTCCTCCGCTCACTTCGCTGCCTATCACCACTCCGCCGTGGCCGTCCATCATGTTGCAGTTGCGAATGATGATGTTCTGGCTTGGTTCGTTCCATCGGCGTCCGTCGGCGTTGCGTCCGCTCTTGATGGCAATGCAGTCGTCGCCGGTGTTGAAGCGGCAGCCTTCGATGATGACTCCGTCGCACGACTCGGGGTTGCATCCGTCGCCGTTAGGTCCTGAGTTTTCGATTGTGACGTTGCGTACGATGATGTTGCGGCTGCGTAGCGGGTGGACTGACCAGAATGGCGAGTTGAGAATGCTGACTCCTTCGAGCAGGACTCCGTCGCACTGATAGAACTGAATCATCTGCGGACGTAATCCGTGTCCCTTTCCGAATACTCGGTCGGCCAGCGGTGTCTGCTCGTCGCTCATGCGCAGCAGCCGGCTGCGGCTTCCGAGCGATTGTGCTTCGGGTGTGTCGGCTGTCCATCCGTATCGGGCCGAACCACACATGGGCCACCATGCTGTGTTGCTGGCGCATCCGTCGAGTGTTCCGCTGCCGGTCACTGCCACGTCGGTGGCCTGATATGCGTAGATGAGTG
>CAMHPM010000235.1 GCA_946187025.1 uncultured Prevotellaceae bacterium | reverse complement strand
ATCTTGCTATCCCTTTCGCCCTATCCCCATTTCTCTTTCCTGCGCACTCACGGGGTCGCGACTGCACCCTCTTGCGTTATCCCACATCGATAATTTGTGTTATGATGATAAAAACTTCATCTTTTAGTTCTGTGGAGATTTTGTGATTATACCTGCTTGATTTCTTCTATTCGAATCCGTTGAGACGATAGGAGAACGAGATGACGAACATGGATGTGTTGCCGAATGTGCGGCTCTCGTTCCAGAAGGTGTCGGACATTGATGCCGAGAAGCCCTTGTTGGAGTTGAGGATGTCGCGCCAGCTGAGGCCGAGTGTGGCTCGTTTGGCTTTCAGGAAGCGGTATTCGGCTTCGATGTCCCAGATGCATTCGGTCTTGTTGGCCGATGCCATCTCGTAGCCGAAGTGGCGGGTGAGGTTGCAGCGTGTGTTGAGTTCGAGTCCGAATGGTGCGGTGTAAGACACCGATGCGTTTGCCCTCAACTGGTTGCCGTTGGTGCCTCCGCCGTTGATGTAGTCGCTCTTGCTCTTGTCGAGGTTGTAGCCCATACCGCCTTCGAGCACCCAGAAGCGGTCGCTGTAGCTTGCCGAGAGGTTGGTGTTGAGGTTGTTCCACCATGTGGCGCTCTTCACAGGCTCGGGGTCGGCCGTGTTTTGCACGAACGACACGTTGTGACGCAGCGAGTGGTTGGCTGTCAGGTTGAGTGTCACGTCGTGGATGGGTATGGTGAAGAACATGTATTCGTTGGTGTTCCAGTTGCCGTTGATGTTGGCTGGACTTGTGCGGCGTGCGCCTGTGGCGCGGTCGATGATGGTCTTGGTGGTGATTGAGTTGACCGATGTGGAGTAGTTGAACCTCACTCGCATGAGTGCCTTGAGCTGGAATTCCACTCCCATGTTGTGGCTCACTGTCTTCTTCAGGTTGGGGTTTCCTTCGCGTATGTTCATCGGGTCGCTATAGTCGGTCACGTTGGTCAGCTGGCTCACGCTCGGCAGGTTGTTTGATATGTTGTAGTTGAGGCGTATGCGGTTGTTCTTGATGCGGAATCCGAGGTTGGTGCCGGCGTTGTAGCGCAGTCCGTTGTAGCTCACGTCTTCGTCGAGGTTGTATTTCTGTTCCTTTATGTTCATGTGTGTAGGCACGAGATTTGTGTTGACGTTGAACTCGATGGTATCGTTGTCGTATCGGAACATGATGTCGGCCGAGTTGGTCATGTTGATTTGTTGCTGGTAGGTGTGGAGGCTGTCAACGTATGCGATGCTCTCGCCTGTGGGTGTGATGTCTTCGTAGGTCTGCTGGTTTTTGTTGCGGCTGTAGTTGAAGTTGTATCCTGTGCGCAGGAAGGCATGTTCGCCAAATCGGTGCATGTAGTATATGCCTGCGCGGTAGTTTTGGTTGTCGTTGGGGTTGGATATGCGGTGGTTGACGTCGCGCACGCTGTCGCCCAGTTGCAACAGTCGGCTGTACGACTGATTGTAGTTGGTCGATTTGTTGTCGCTGGTGTTGACTCCGAAGTTGAACGACAGTTCGTCCCTGCGTTCTTCGTCGAACCACTTCGACAGGTTGGCATTCAATCCGTAGTTGTTGCCGCTGCTGTCCGACGAGTTGCGCTGGCGGGTGGTGCGGATGAGTCCTTCGCCTTCGTTCTCGACCGAGTCGGTTGACTGGTTCCAGTTCTTGCTCTCGTTTTTCGAGTAGTCGAGGTTTATGCCCCAAAATGTTGTCTTGCCAGCCCAGCTGTTGATGTTTGCTCCTGCGCTGTAGTTCTTGCTGCTGTTTGAGCTGCGCGACTCGCTGGTCGAGTTTTGTGTGTAGTCGGGCATGAACATCTTCGAGTAGTTGGCCGAGTGGTTGTCGTTGCGGTTGTAGTTGTGGCCAATGTTGGCGCTGGTCGATGTCTTTCCGAAGTTGTATTCATAGTTGGCACCGAAGTTGGTGTTGACCGTCTTCTCGATTATCTGTCCCGGGTAGGGTATGTCGCCTGTGTTGAAGTTCACGCCGCCTTGTCCGCCCTTCTGTTTCCACGACGAGAGCGAAGCTCCTACTCCGTAGTTCTTGAACGACTCGTTGGTGCTCACGTTGCCTTCTGCAAAGATGACGGTGTTCATCGGATTTTTGGTTTCCATGTCCATCACGTAGTGCTCGTCGCTCATGGCGTCGAGTGTGTCGTCGGGCACTTCATATACTTTCAGTGCCTTCAGCTTGTCGTGGGGCATGTTGTTGAGGGCGATGCTCATGTCGCGCTTGAAGAACGACTCGCCGTTGAGGCGTATCTCGGTGATATCTTCGCCTTGGTACTTCATCTGTCCGTCCTTGTATTCGAGGCCAGGCAACCGGCGCACGAGGTCGAGCAGCACACTGCCCGACGGCATGTCGAATGCGTCGGCATTGAAGATGACGGTGTCGCCTCGCTGGTACATCTTGCGCAGCTCGCCCACAATCTCGATTTCGGCAGCTGTCACGGGGTTGGACTTCATCACGAGCGAGTCGAGTGTGACGGTATATTTATCGATTCCGTTTTCCTTCGATTGCTTCGGTGTGTAGATGTGTTCGTAGGTTTCCATTCCTATATACGACACTGTTATCTTCAGGCGTGTGTCTTTCAGGCGGTCGCGGCGCTGAATGCCTACCCACACACTTCCGTCTTTTTCGACGGCACCACCCGACATCTCGGTTGTGTCGCCCATACACACCACCTTCACCGTAGCTCCCTGCAGCGGATAGGGCTTGGGTTCGAAATCATCTACACCATATATCTTTCCGGTCACTTCGTACCATTGTTTCACATATGTTCGCATGTATGCCTGCATTTCGGGCGAGTCCCACCCCTGGGCATTGAGCTGGCTGCATCCTGCTATGGCCAGCAACGAGAGTAAGAGGAGTTTTGTTTTCATCTCTTTGTATGATGTCTTTTTTTTTAGTCTTCCGATTCCAGTGCGAAGAAGTCTTCCACATGTTTGCCAAACACCCGTGCCAGCTTGAGCGACAGGGTGGTCGATGGTATATACTTGCCTTTCTCTATGGCGTTGATTGTCTGACGGCTCACTCCCACGAGGTCCGCCAGTTGCTGTTGCGTATAGTCCATTATGGCACGCTCCACTTTCAGTGTGTTAGTCATTGTTGTGGCGGAATTTATAGAGTGACACATTATATTTAATTATAAAGAGCAGGAAGGTGAGTATGGGGTATATGCTCAGGCAGATGAGGTATGCATCTCCGAAGATGAACATTGTGCTGACCACTACGAGCACCATGCCCCATAGCAGCGACCACACCAGTGAGTTCATCCGCATCTGTGCTATACACTCGTCTTCATCCTTCTCCCTCGAGAAGGCGACGAACACGCAACCTACACACATCAGTATCATCGTGAGTTCGAACGACACTTCGTCGTCCATCACATGTGGATACCATGCGTTTTCCATGTCCCACTCATATATGCCACGTGTGAGGGTGAACACCGGCAGCGTAATCTCCCATTCAGGGTCGAAATGCGAGCCGATAATAAACATCACAACAAACAGCAACAATCCTGCTGCCATCAATCCATATCCTATCTTGCGGAATACGGGCGAAAAGAGATAAGTGCGTTCCATAATATCATTTACTATTTAACCATTTACCATTTAACTTCGTTCGCTTTTGTCACGACTCGGCATAGCCCAGAAGTAAACTTCACTCTGCACTCGCTGTTCCAAAAGGTTCCTATTTATCTATATTTAAGCATTTACGATTTGACGATTTACTATTTACGATTTATTTTCGATTTAACTATTTAGCTATTTCCATCCGGA
>CAMHPM010000234.1 GCA_946187025.1 uncultured Prevotellaceae bacterium | reverse complement strand
GACACTGTACCACAAACCCCTGTGACCGTGAGCAACAGCATCGACGACCAGGTTTATGCAGAATGCGAATCAATGCCTGAGTTCCCCGGAGGACCTAATGCACTGATGGCGTATTTGGGCAAAAATATAAAATACCCGGTCGAGGCACAGGACCTGGGCCTGTCTGGCACAATCATAGTGGAGTTCGTGGTACTTAAGGACGGATCGATAGGCAGCACAAGGATAGCCAGAAATGGCATTAAGGCTCCTGCCATGACCGACGCAGAGACGAAGAGCATGTCGCAAAAAAAGCTTACGAAACTGAAGACCATTCAGACGGAGGCAATCCAAAGCCTTGAGCAAGAGGCCATACGTGTAGTTATGGAAATGCCTAAATGGAAACCCGGAATACAGAAAGGAGGCAAAGCTGTGAACGTGAAGTACATGCTCCCGATAGGATTCAGGCTGAAATGATGCCTGAAACAAAAAGGGCACAGAAAGGCCCAGCCACACAGCACGTGGCAAGCATTTAGTAATCAGACCACAATGGGCGGCTCGCTATGAGCCGCCCATTGTGTTGCGAGCCGCCTGCACCAGCCTGAATTTGCGAGTGCGCACTCGCGGGGCTGAGAGTGCGCACTCACAGGGTCGAGACTGCGCACTCGCGAGGCCGAGACTGCGCACTCGCAAAACAGAAAGAATACGGACAGCGGGAAAAAAACATGTAGCAAGATGAAAAAAGGCACAGCGGCACACCGCAGTTTGCATATTATTTGTTACCTTTGCACCAGTAAAACCCAACCAGTAAAAAACTGAATAATATGGTAAAACACATCATCCTCTGGACCCTGCGTCCGGAACTCAGCGAAGAAGAGAAGACAGAAGTGAAACGCGGCATCAAGGCCGGGCTCGAAGGCCTTGTAGGCCAGGTGCCAGGATTGGAAAGTGTGACGGTGAGAATAGACGGGCGCCTGCCTACATCGAATGCCGACGTGATGTTGGACTGCACCCTCACCTCGTTCGACGCACTGAAGGCATACGCCACACATCCGGCTCATGTCGAGGTGGCCGACACACGGGTCAGACCATTCACGGCCCAGCGCTCGTGTCTCGACTACGAGGAGTAAGAAACACACAGAGGGAACGACAGCAAATGCAATCGTTCCCCCTGTTTTGTACATAGAAAACAAACTTTTTTTATGTTTTCCATAACTTTTTCAGTGTTTTACTTGCATTATATATTTTTTTTCTTTATATTTGCGGCCACAAAACAACAATTTTAATCATTTATACACCAAATCATTATTATTAATTACTAAACCTACTTGTACCTATGAGACGAACCCTATTGAAAGCGGCCACTGCCGTAGTTGCCCTGCTCATGCTATCGGCATGTGCATCGAAAAGCCCGAAAGAGAAAATGGTTGATGCCCTGAAAGAAGCCATCGAGCGTGTTGATGCAGCCACCACACGCAAAAAACTCGACTGCGCATCGAAGATGTTTACCATCGAGTACAAACAAATCTTCAAGGATGTGCCACAAGCCGAGCAAGTGCAGGTGATGAACTGCAAAGAAGTGGTTGACCTCCAGAAGGTGTACAACAAGAAAGTGATGGACAAGCGCAAGGTGGTGAGATAACCCACTACTTGTAGATTCCCTTCTTCAGGAAGTTGAAGCCGACGATGAACTTCACCGTTCCGTATGAATTGGTAAGCGAGAACTTACGCTGCCGATAGGCGTAAGTGTGTACATCGACCACAACACCGGTGAAGTATTTCGTGTTGTTCCAAAACAAACTGGTGCGGAAAAACACGTCAGTGCTTATGCGGCGCAGGATGTCGCGGTCTAAGTCCTGCCCCGTAATGTCCGACCGCCTGTAGCCTATCGACGGCAGTATCGACACAGCCAGGATGCAGTTGCGAGTGAACGCCCAATTGTAGCCATAGCCTATACTCAACGCATAGTCGCGATACGACACATGGTTGAAAAGCAAGGTGGAGTCGATGCGGGCAGCAATATACGGATTCAGAGCCTTGCTGTCGAAGTCGATGGTGGTGTGGCTATACGAAAAGCCCACTTTCCACGAACCCTGACTGCGGCGTTGCACCGCATTTTCGCCAAACGCAGCAGGCCACGAATAGCGGCGATGATTGAAGATATATTGTGCGTCAATTCCCTCACAACGTGAATTGAGGCCTGTGAAAGTGCGGTCTTGGCCCGACAAGTCAACATTAGTGATATCCGTAAACTTAGCACTCTTTCCAGACTTGAAATTATAAATCTCGGCAACGATGCGGGCCGTATTCAGTACAAACGAGTTACGATAGCCCGTTCCGTTGGAGCGTCCCTTCGAGTGTCCTATCTCCGACACATTCACCGAGTGGCCGTAGCCGAAGATACTCCAATACAAATATCCGCCAAGCACGAGCGGATTACCCGATTGCAGAACCATGTTATGTGTCGAGCCCGTCTCCGATGAACTCATGCGGTAGTAGTCGTGGAAGTAGGACAATTCGGCCTGCGCCGTGAACTCATACTTCTGCGGGGTGACGTAGTTGGTGTCGCAACCCATGAAAAAGTTGGTCACCGCATCGGCGGCACGCATCACCGGACGCAACAAGCGCGCCAACGGCTTGGCACGTTCGATGCTGTCGGCTGCTGCGACATCGGGTTCGACAATAGAGTCAGCCTCCTCTGCAGCATGTGCTGCAAACGAAAGCATCATGAGAAGTATAAGGAGAATTTGTCTCATCGTTTCAGTATTTGGTCCATCACCCAGTTGGTAGGTGTAGCACTCACCGAGTTGCACAGACATGGAGTTCCACCGCGCAAGTCGTCGATAATAGCCTGTATGAGCGGCATCTGTACGTAGCGAGGGTTATCAATCTTTATCGTCTGCAACCCCTGTTCGGTATGCAGGCTTATCGGTGTGTAGTCGAAAACTGAGAAACTAATCATGCCACAATCGCCCACAATCTCGATGCGGTCGGTACGTGCCGAGTCGTGTGCCACAAAACACCACGACCCGCTGCCGGTCAATCCGCTGTCGAAGCGGAAACAAGCGTTGAGAGTATCCTCCACCTTATACAAGCCAGCCATGTTGGTAGCATAGCCTTCGGCCTCGATGATGATGCCAAACATGTCTTGCAACAGGTCGATCTGATGGCTTGCCAGGTCATAGAAGTATCCGCCGCCACCTGCGATGTCGGGTTGCAGGCGCCACGGAAGGTTGGTCTTGTTGTAGTCGAGTTCGCGCGGCGGCACGGCAAAACGTATCTGGACAGACAGTACCTTGCCGATTGTGCCGTTCATCACCAGCTGTTTCACCCGCTGGAAGTATGGCAGGTAGCGACGATAGTAAGCCACATAGCATGGCACACCCGTTTGTTCAGACACATTGTTCACACGCAGGCACTCCTCGTAGTTGGCAGCAAGCGGCTTCTCCACATACACCGGCTTGCCTGCCTTCATGGCCATGATGGCAAACGTGGCATGCGACGACGGCGGCGTGGCAATATAGACGGCATTCACCTCGCTGTCGTTGATGAGCTCGGTGGCATCGGAGTAGGCACGCTGTATGCCATGGCGCTGAGCATACGACAGGGCTTTCTTCTCGTCGCGGCTCATCACACAAGCTATCGACGAACCATCAACACACTGCAGGGCAGGGCCACTCTTCGTCTCGGTAGCCTCGCCACAACCTATAACTCCCCAACGTACTTGGTCGATTGCGTTCATTCCGGTTCTTTTTGTTTTCCGACTGCAAAGGTAGCAGTTTTAAGCGAAAAGTGAAAAGTGAAAAGTGAAAAGTTGCTTCTACACACAC
>CAMHPM010000233.1 GCA_946187025.1 uncultured Prevotellaceae bacterium | reverse complement strand
GAACCGATATCGGTGAAGATATACGAGATGGAAGCACCCGACGTACTGCTGTGGGCTGTGTGGTGTATGCAACAATATGCCCGTATGGTTGACTTCGACGATGCAGTGAAACGCTACGGCAAACTCATCACCCAGATTACCGACTTCGTGAAGAGTGGAAGGCACACCAACCTCTTCCTCCACGAAAACGGACTGCTCTACACCGACGGCAAGACCCACCCGGCTACATGGATGAACTCCACCATCGACGGACACCCGGTCGTGCCACGCACCGGATATATAGTCGAGATAAATGCCCTGTGGTATAACGCCCTCGTATTCGCATCGCAGATAGAAGAGGCACAAGGACGAGCAGCCCAGGCGCAAGCCCTGAAGGAAATGGCCGACACATGCGGCAAGTCGTTCCGCGAGACATTCATCAACGACTACGGATACCTCATGGACTATGTAGATGGCTACAACATATCGTGGGAAGTACGTCCAAACATGCTCATCGCCACATCGCTCGAAAACACACCACTCACACTGGCCGAGCGCAAGACCATATTCGACATCTGCACCAAGGAACTCCGCACACCGAAAGGAATACGCTCACTCTCGCCGAAGAGCGGAGCATACAACCCTATATACGAAGGCGGACAACGAGAGCGCGATGCAGCCTACCACCAAGGCACCGTGTGGCCGTTTATGCTGGGATTCTATCTCGAAACCTGCATGAAGATATACCGCCGCAGCGGACTGTCGTTTGTTGACCGATGCCTCATCGGACTTGAAGAAGAGATGTTCTACCACGGAATCGGCACACTGCCCGAGCTGTTCGACGGCAACCCGCCGTTCCACGGACGCGGTGCAATGTCGTTTGTTCTATAACTACTAACGAAAGGAGGAAAACGACACATGAGAGTACTAATGTTTGGATGGGAATTTCCCCCTAAGATATATGGCGGACTCGCTGTTGCATCCTACGGAATCACCAAGGGACTGAGTCTGCAACCCGACATGGAAACCATCTTCTGCCTGCCGAAACCTACTGGCGAGGAAGAGAAATTCCTGAAAATCGTGGGCATGAACCAGGTGCCGATCGTTTATCGCGACTACGATTACGACTACGTGAAGAGCCAACTGCCGGCATACATGACCCCCGAAGATTACTACAACTACCGCGACCATATATACGCAGACTTCTCATACATGCACACCAACCACATGGGATGCATGGAGTTTGCTGGCGGATATCCACAAAACCTGCACGACGAGATCAACAACTTCTCGATCATCGCAGGCGTGGTGGCACGCTCTGAACAGTTTGATGTCATACACGCACACGACTGGCTCACCTACCCTGCCGGCGTACATGCCAAGATGGTGAGCGGCAAACCGCTGTGCATACACGTACATGCTACCGACTTCGACCGCTCGCGCGGCAAGGTGAACCCTACGGTTTACGGCATCGAGAAGGACGGAATGGACAATGCCGACTGCATCATGTGTGTGAGTGAACTGACACGTCAGACCGTCATCAACGAATACCACCAAGACCCGCGCAAGTGCTTTGCCATGCACAATGCTGTGTATCCGCTGTCGCAAGACCTGCTCGACATACCACGTCCTGACCACTCAAAGGAGAAGATAGTGACGTTCCTCGGACGCATCACCATGCAGAAAGGTCCTGAATACTTCGTCGAAGCAGCTGCACTTGTGCTGAAACGTACACACAACATCCGATTCTGCATGGCAGGTTCGGGCGACATGATGGAAGCCATGATCGAACTTGTGGCACAACGCGGAATAGCCGATCGCTTCCACTTCCCTGGATTCCAGCGTGGACGACAGGTATATGAGTGCTACAAGAACTCCGACGTGTTTGTAATGCCGTCGGTGAGCGAGCCATTCGGCATCGCACCGCTCGAAGCCATGCAATGCGGCACCCCGTCGATCATAAGCAAGCAATCGGGATGCGGCGAGATACTCGACAAGGTAATCAAGGTCGATTACTGGGATATCCATGCCATGGCCGACGCCATCTACTCCATCTGTGCCAACGAGTCGCTCTTCAAGTACCTGCAAGAAGAAGGCATGAAGGAGGTTGACGAAATCACATGGGAGAAAGTGGGACTGCGCATCCGCAAGCTGTATGACCAGTTGGTAAGCTGACAGACCGACGGAACATACAGATAGGAACTGGGGAAAAAATAGAATGACCAAATAGGATCAAATAGTAAATAGTAAATTGCTAAATAGTAAATAAGAATATGGCAAAGACAATATGTTTATACTTTGAGATACATCAAATCATACATCTCAAACGCTACCGTTTCTTCGACATCGGTCGCGACCACTACTACTACGACGACTATGAGAACGAGCGTAGCATCACCGACATTGCAGAACGGTCGTACGTACCGGCCTTGCAGGCACTCATCGATATGGCCAATGAGAATGGCAAATATTTCAAGGTAGCCCTGTCGCTGTCGGGTGTAGGTCTCGAACAGCTTGAGATGCACGCCCCACAAGTCATCGACCTGCTGCAAGAACTCAACCGCACCGGTTGTGTGGAGTTCCTGTGCGAACCTTACAGCCACGGTCTCTCATCGCTCGCCAACGAAGAGAGTTTCCGCGAAGAGTCGCTGCGCATGAAGGCAAAGATAAAGGAACTTTTCGGACAGACACCAAAGGTGTTCCGCAACAGTTCGCTCATCTACTCCGACGAAATCGGAGCACAGGTGGCAGCCATGGGCTTCAAGGGAATGCTGACCGAAGGTGCCAAGCACATACTGGGATGGAAGTCGCCGCACTTCATCTACAACTGCGCACTCAACCCTAACCTCAAGCTTCTGTTGCGCGACTACAAGCTAAGCGACGACATAAGCCTGCGCTTCAACAACCCCGACTGGAACGAATATCCACTCTTTGCCGACACCTACATGGACTGGATAGCACAGTTGCCAGAAGGTGAGAACGTAATCAACATCTTCATGGAACTCTGCGCCCTCGGCATCTTCCAGCCACTGAGCAGCAACATTCTCGAATTCCTCAAAGCACTGCCTAAATGTGCCAAGGAGCGTGGCATAAGCTTCTCTACCCCATCCGAGCTATGCAGCAAAGGCAAGTCGGTGGGCAGCCTCGATGTGCCTTACAACATAAGCTGGGTTGACGAAGAGCGCGACACATCATGCTGGCTTGGCAATGTGATGCAGCGCGAAGCATTCGACAAACTTTACAGCGTGGCCGACCGAGTACGTATCTGCACCGACCGCCGCATAAAGCAAGACTGGGACTACCTGCAGGCATCGAACAACTTCCGATTCATGACCACCAAGCACAACAGCGTGGGTATGAACCGCGGAATCTACGACGGACCGTACGATGCATTCACAAACTACATGAACATTCTGGGCGACTTCATCAACCGCGTCAACACCCTCTATCCGCTTGATATGGACAACGAAGAGCTTAACTCGCTCCTCACAACCATCAAGAACCAAGGCGAGGAAATCGAGGCTAAGGACCGCAAGATAGAGAAATTGCAGGCCGAACTCGAGAAGTACCACCCTACCCAGGACAAAGCCCCGAAAGCCAAGGCTGCTCCGAAAGCAAAGGCTGCTCCGAAAGCAAAGGCTGCTCCAAAAGCAAAAGCCGCTCCAAAAGCAAAAGCCGCACCGAAGGAAGCAAAGGCCGCACCAAAGGAAGCAAAGAAATGAGGCAAGCTGACTGCCTGCCCCGTGCCGGCAGACCAACTCCTCAGACAATCAATCTGCGTACCAGCCACCGACCACAGTACACACTGGGTCGGTGGCACTTTTTTTGGCTTTCGTTTTGGTTTTCGATAAAAGCTTTAAC
>CAMHPM010000232.1 GCA_946187025.1 uncultured Prevotellaceae bacterium | reverse complement strand
GCTCTTGAGGTTTTAAGTTCTTGAGTTTATACGAAACCTTAAAAACTAAAAACTTAAAAACTCATAACACCCTCGGCAGCTCAACCCTGAACGTTGTTCCACGCCCTATCTCCGACGACTTGACATATATACGTCCTTTGTGATACTGCTCTACGATACGTTTGGCAAGCGAGAGCCCAAGTCCCCACCCTCGCTGTTTGGTGGTGAATCCAGGTTTGAATACCGACTTGAAGTGCGACTTCTGGATACCCTTGCCCGTATCGTGCACCTCAAGTATTATGTTGCGAGGAGTTGCATCGAGCGTTATGTCGATAAGTCCCGAACCATTCATGGCATCCACCGCATTCTTACACAGGTTTTCCACCACCCATTCAAAGAGCGATGCCACCATCATGGCCTCAACATGGTCGTCGGGCATGTGTGTACGTATCAGCACCTTGTTCGATGTGCGGCGGTCCATATATTCCACCACTCGCTGTATGAGTTCGGTCACATCGGTTTGCTTCAGCTCTGGTATCGAGCCTATCTTCGAGAATCGCTCGGCTATACGCTCCAACCTACGCACGTCTTTTTCCATCTCTGGCAGCATCGGGTCGTCGGGATAAGTATCGCGTATCACTTCGGTCCATGCCATGAGCGAACTGATAGGGGTTCCCAGCTGATGTGCAGTCTCTTTCGACAGCCCCACCCACACCCGGTTCTGCTCGGCACGCATCGACGAGAACAGGGCAAACAAGGCAATCAGCACAAAGATGACAACAACTCCCAGCTGCACATAAGGATAGATGGCCAGCCGCTTGAGCATGAGCGACTCATCGTAGCAGACATCGATATAGTCGCCCTGCGTGGCAAGGTTGATACGTATTATCTGACCTGCATCGCGCATACTGTGTGCCATCTGGCGTATCACCGCAATGGAGTCCTCGGCCTCATCAAACTTGCGTCCGAGGTTGCGCGATGTCTGCACTGAATCATCCTGGTCGAGCACCACCACCGGTATGGTGTTGTTACCATTCAGCACCTTCAGCACCAGGTTGATGTCGGTGTTTTCATCGGCCTGATTGAGCGACGACATGGCCTCGGCCCACACCTCCATCTTATTCAGTTCCTCCTTCTTGAGGTCACTGCTAAGATATGCAGATGTAAGCAGCGAGGCAATGGCAATGATGATTGCCACCACGATGAGCAGTATCTTCAGGTTGCGTATGCGGTCGAACCAAATTACCATGAGCGGTTGTTTTTTTATCCATATAACGCACCAACCACACATTTTATTGCCGCCACCGCCTTGTTTTCTGTTTTTTATTCGTAACTTTGCCGACACAATTCCAAATTCACCGACATGAGGAATATCATTTATATTATCACATACGTCCTGCTGCTCACCGGTTGCCGCCGTGGCGCAGATGCCGAGACCGTGGCAGCAGCATTGCGTCAGGAAGCCGACCTGGTGACTACCGAGGTACGCATACGCAAGATAGCGTACTACGACTCCAGCCAGCACGAGCATTTCCAACTCACCGACCCCTCCACATGGCGTGTGGGCGACCGGCGCTGCATCGTTCCTGTTGAAGTGTGGATACGCTACGGCTACGACCTGAGACAGCTCACTCTCGAAAACCTGCGCATAGACAACGACCGTCAGGCTGTAGTGGTCAGCCTGCCCGAAGCCAAGGTCATCGACTCGGGCTACAACCATGACATCGATGAGAGCGAAATCGTCAGCATCGCCACAGGCCTGCGCGACCCCATCGGGCACGAAACGATCGAAGCCATTCGCCACGAAGCATACGAAACGGTGATGCGACAAGACTTTCAGGAACTCGTAGGACGTGAAGTGAGATATAATGCAGAGGCCGTACTGGGCACCGTGGTGCGCAGCTTAGGTTTCAAAGAACTCATAATTGAGCCATAACAAAGAAAACACTGAATCGGGACAGATAATACCGAGAACAAGATACACTGAACCGGATTACTATGAAGAAGAAACATATAATCACCATCATCGTCGCAATCCTTGCATCAGTGGTAGCCGTATGCCTATGGGTAGGCTGGCCTGCCATCGGGCGTATGTTTCAAGCCGACACACACATAGCCCCTACCGCTGCAGAGATAATGAGTGTCATGCCACGCGGCGAGCTATATGTAGCCACAGCCGTGGTCGAAGACTACACCACCGACCATGCCACCGAATACCATCTCGGCATCATCCCCGAGCAGCACTCGTGTGCACTGGTCATGCGCCAGAAAGTCAGTTTCGTTATCGACATGGACAGCATACGCTACGACATCACCGCCCCCGGCCATGTGCTCGTGACCCTGCCGCAACCTCGTTATGTCGCTTCGACCCAGGAGGTACGTTTCTTGTCAGATGACGAAGCATTCTGGAAAGAGCGACGACCATCCACCGTCGACATGAAGTCGCAGGTGGCAAACCAGATACAGTCACGGTTTGACAACGCTCAAAACCGCAATAAAGCCATCATCTATGCCCAGGAGGCAATCATCCATCTATTACAACGACTCGACTATGATGCAGAGTTTCGGCCAATGGCTACAAGAACAATTGAAGGTTAAGACCCAGAAGATATCGGTCAACGCCGGTTTCACCTGTCCCAACCGCGACGGGACGCTCGGCACGGGCGGATGCACCTTCTGCAACAACCAGACGTTCAATCCCGACTACTGCCAGACATCGAAGAGCATTACCACACAACTGGAAGAAGGCAAGCAGTTCTTCGCCCGCAAATATCCCGACATGCGCTATCTGGCCTATTTTCAAGCATATACCAACACCTATGCCGACCTGCCCACACTGCAGCAGAAATACGAGGAAGCACTCAGTGTCGATGGTGTTGTGGGGCTTGTTATCGGTACACGTCCCGACTGTATGCCAGTCCCGCTGCTCGACTACCTCGCCCTGCTCAGCCGCCACACCTTCCTCATCGTGGAATACGGCGTTGAAAGTATCTACGACCGCACCCTCCGCCGCATCAACCGCGGCCACACATGGGCTGACAGCATCGATGCCATACGTCGCACCGCCGACCGCGGCATACATGTCGGAGCACACATCATCCTCGGGCTTCCAGGCGAGAGCATCGACGACATGATGGCCGAGGCCGAGACGCTCTCCCAACTGCCGTTGAAGATACTCAAGCTCCATCAGCTGCAACTCATCCGCGGCACAGCCATGGCTCAGGAATATCTGGAGCATCCCGACGACTTCATCCGCTTCACCCCCGACAGCTATGCCAGCCTCGTTGCCCGGTTCGTTGCCCGCACACGCCCCGACATCATCTTCGATCGCTTCGTCAGTCAGTCGCCGCCTCACCTGCTTGCACAACTCGGCTGGGGACTCAAGAACCACGAGTTCATGGCGCTGGTGGAGAAACAACTGAAGCAAGGAAAGCATGGGTGAATATGTCCATGCTTTTTTATATCATGCTTCTGCGACGGCAGTTGCCATTTCTGTACCAGCTATTTCTGCTTTATGTACTAAAAACGGAGTCATATCTTGAAGCCGACCAGTATGGCGGTACTGTCTGAAAGCAGGAACTGCCCTTTTGTCACCCGCAACTTTAACAAAAATGCTGCTGTATCGTTGTCACACTTTTTTCTGTTTATGACAGGAAATAAGGGGTAATAGGGATATTTTTCTCTTTAATAGTTTGGATTTTATGGAAATATGGTGTAACTTTGCACACTGATTAACAAACCAACCTACCAAGACCCGACAGATGCAGATGGAGCCAACGAGATATACGATCAATGTAGGAGGCCGGCTGACAGACCTGACCACTCCAGTGGTGATGGGTATCTTGAACGTCACGCCCGATTCGTTCCATGTAAGTAT
>CAMHPM010000231.1 GCA_946187025.1 uncultured Prevotellaceae bacterium | reverse complement strand
AGGTGTTGCAGAACTCACAATGGCATGCTGCTGTATCGGTATGGCTCTTCACGGAGGTGTCATCCCAGCATGCGGTACCTTCTTCGTATTCTCTGACTACATGAAGCCAGCTGTTCGTATGGCAGCCCTCATGGAACTCCCAGTGAAGTTCATCTGGACCCACGACGCCTTCCGCGTAGGCGAAGACGGTCCTACTCACGAGCCTGTTGAGCAGGAAGCACAAATCCGTCTCATGGAGAAACTGCAGAACCACCACGGCAAGAACTCTATGCTCGTGCTCCGTCCGGCAGATGCCAAGGAGACCACCGCAGCATGGCGTCTCGCAATGGAGAACACCACTACCCCATCGGCACTCATCCTCTCGCGTCAGAACATCAACGACCTGCCCGAGGGCAACGACTACAGCCAGGCAGCACGTGGTGCATACATCGTTGCAGGCAGCGATGCCAACCCCGATGTCATCCTCGTAGCATCAGGTTCAGAAGTATCTACACTCGTAGCCGGAGCCGAACTCCTGCGCAAAGACGGAGTGAAGTGCTCAATCGTGAGCGTACCATCCGAAGGCCTCTTCCGCAGCCAGCCAGCCGACTATCAGGAGAAGATACTGCCTGCAGGCGTTAAGAAGTTCGGTCTCACCGCCGGTCTTCCAGTAAACCTCGAAGGACTTGTACCACGCCACGAAGGCAAGGTATGGGGTCTCTGCAGCTTCGGCTTCTCAGCACCTTACAAGGTACTCGACGAGAAACTCGGTTTCACTGCCGACAATGTTTACAAGCAGGTGAAGAGCATCCTGTAATGCGCTTCGCGCCCAACAGACTATATTAAAGGCTTGCATCGCGTTTGATGCAAGCCTTTTTGTTGTCTTATTATATCTCGGATGTTATGAATAATTCGTGTTCAATTCATGGTAATTCGTGTTATTAACAACAACTATTTTGTACTTTCTTACGTCCAAATAAAGTTGTAACTTTGCAGCAGATTATCAATTGGGATTCACTATGAGTTACTCACAAATGGCACAACTTGAACTACTTAATGCCTTGAACAACATAAGTTCAGAGGCGGAACTGAATGAGTTCAAGGATCTCGTAGCCCACTTTTTTGCCCAGAAGGCACAGAAAGGCATTGATGCGCTATGGATGAAGGAGTTATCAACGCAGATACCATCGAACAATGGGGCGCAGGAAAGAGAAATGGGGATAGGGCGAAAGGGATAGCAAGCAAGAATGAAAGAATGAAAGAATGAAAGAATGAAAGAATGAAAGAATGAAAAAATGAAAAAATGAAAAAATGAAAGAAATGAAACATTACATTAGAAGTCGATGCAGCTATCTAATACACTTACGAGGCTGTCGATATTCCTCATGTCGGTGTCGATGGCATAGGTGTCGATGGTGTCTTTCAGTCCCTCGTTGCCAGCCAATATGTAATTGCGCTCGCTCTGCAGATAGTCGGCCATTTGGCCGAGATACGACCGCATCATCATCATCTGCCTGCGAGTGGGGCGCGGTTCCTGTGTGCAGCACGACAGCAGCACGGCTGCCAGCATCGTTATGAGTATTCTCTGTTTCATGGCTGCAAAGATACGACAAAAGATGTGAACGGCAAAACATCCGTTCACATCTTTTAACATTTCACTCACTTCTTGCATCAGAGCATAGAGAGGAGTCCGTGCATTCCTGCGGCCGACATACACGAGGTGGTGGCAAGTGCCGAGCCGATACCGGTGAGTATCGCTATGATGAGCTTTATCCAAAAGCTGATGTTTGCCTTCTTGTCTTCGTTCATAATCTCATTTACTATTTAAGGATTTACAAGCCCCCTCCCTGCTCCCCCAAGGGGGAGTGATTCCATCCGGATGGCATCCTCCCCCCCTGGGGGGATAAGAGGGGGGCCCATCTTCACTCTTATTATCGTCAGTCCGTCTCTCAGCGGCAGTATCACCTTCTCCACATCGGTGTCGGCTGCCACGATGTCGTTAAACTCCATCACCCCGCGTGTCTGTTCGTCCTTGTGTCCGTGTCCCATGCCGTCGATGTCTTCCACCACATGTCCGTCCCACAACGTGTTGTCGGCCACGATGAAGCCACCCGGGTTGATATATTGTTTAGCCAGTTCGTAGTACTGGGGGTATATGCGTTTGTTGCCGTCGATGAACACCATGTCGAACTTCAGCCGCAGCCTTGGCACCACCTCCAGTGCATCGCCTATATGCAGCGTCACACGGTCGGCCCACGGCGACTGTTCAATCCACGGACGGGTGAAGTCTTCCAGCTCGTCGAATATCTCGACGGTATGCACCATTCCGCCCTCTTTCAGTCCTTCGGCCATACATAATGCCGAATATCCGCTGAACGTGCCGATTTCGAGAATGTTTGTCGGACGTATCATCTCGACCAGCATCTTCAGCAGCCGTCCCTGCACATGTCCGCTGGCCATGCGTCCATACAGCAGCTTTATCTGCGTGGCACGGTACAGCCTGTGCAGATAGTCGCCCTCGGGGTCGATATGCTCTTCTATGTATTCGTCGATAGTCATGCCGCCGCGTTATGCAAGAAGAGCCTCTATGGCCAACCGGTATGAGTCGAGACCGAATCCGACGATGCTGCCCGCACACGCCGGGGCAATCATCGACACATGGCGGAAGTCCTCGCGCTGCATCACATTCGATATATGTACCTCCACCACCCGGCACGGCACGGCACGTATTGCGTCGTGCAGCGCAATGCTGGTGTGGGTATATGCGCCGGCATTCAGCACGATGCCGTCATAGTCGAAACCCACTTCATGAATCTTGTCGATGAGCCCGCCCTCGTGGTTCGACTGGTAATACTCCAGCGTCACGTCTGGATAGCGAGCCTTCAGCCGCTCTAAATACGGCTCAAAACCTTCGGTGCCATACACCTCCGGCTCCCTCCTGCCCAACAGATTCAGGTTGGGACCATTCAGAATCAGTATCTTCCTTTGCTCTGCCATGCTTCTTGTATCTATAGTTTAGGCTACAAAGTTACGAAAAAAGTTTCAGATGCAAGCCAATAATGCAAAAAAACATCGCATAGTCCCAAACAATTCTTCACCAGCTCGTCATGGTTTATAAAATGACTGCACAGAAAAGAGAGATGGGGATAGGGCGAACGAGACAGCAAAGCAAGAAGCAAGAAAGGTACAAAAGACCCCTGCACTTGGTAATCATCACGAGTTTTATGAAGTTGATTTTTTACTTTTTTGCCTATATAATCTCACTTTTTTGTACCTTATTGCAATGTGTGAATGAAAAGCATTGTTGCTATGTGAAGTTAGCAAAAGCAGGGATTTTGTAATATAATTACAAAAACACACAAAAAACACATGGTTCGTTTTACAGGGTTATAGCATATAATGCAGATAGATTTTGATGCCTGCAAGCCAAATATACCAGAACAAACATCATATTTAGAACCTGCTTACCCCCTCCCTTTTTTCTTCTCCACGATGGTAAATGCAATGTCATGGGGCACAAATTCTCTCGTGAAACACGAAAAAACACGCGATTTTCGTAGTGATTTCGTAACCAATGACAGGCATTTTGAGCAACTCGGGACACCGGCAAAAAAGTTTTGAGGCAAACACATCCACTCACTTCTGTGTATTTATCGTCCACATAATCAAGCACTGAAGCCGTAACTTCACGTTTTGTGGTTGTCTGTTGCTGCATTGTAAAAAATAAATAAAAAAATAATAATGTCTGTCTTCGCTCTCTGTATCTTTTGTTTCATTCATTCTTTCTTGTTCTTGCTTTCTTACTTTCTTACTTTCTTACTTTCTTACTTTCTTACTCACTGCGTCTTTCCCCTCGTCTTCGTTGCTCTTTGCGGCGGCAAAG
>CAMHPM010000230.1 GCA_946187025.1 uncultured Prevotellaceae bacterium | reverse complement strand
CAAGCCGGTGTGCGCTATTCAATCACCAATCCCGATGCTTACATACAGTCGAACCTCATCGGGTTCTACAACATACTCGAAGCATGTCGTCACAACCCGGTGGAACACCTCGTCTATGCATCGTCGAGCTCGGTGTATGGGTCGAACAAGAAGATACCATACTCAACCGACGACAAGGTCGATAACCCCGTGTCGCTCTATGCCGCAACGAAAAAAAGCAACGAGCTGATGGCCCATGCCTATTCAAAACTCTACGACATACCATCGACCGGCCTCCGCTTCTTCACCGTATATGGCCCGGCCGGGCGCCCCGACATGGCATACTTCGGATTCACCGACAAGCTGCGACAGGGCAAGACCATACAGATATTCAACTACGGCAACTGCAAGCGCGACTTCACATTCGTTGACGACATCGTCGAAGGTGTGCTGCGTGTCATGCAACATGCACCCGAACGCCAGACAGGCGACGACGGGCTGCCGGTACCACCTTATTGTGTATATAACATAGGCAACAACTCGCCAGAAAACCTGCTCGATTTCGTCACAATCCTGCAAGAAGAGCTCATCCGCGCCAATGTGCTGCCAGCCGACTACGACTTCGACAGCCACAAGCAACTCGTACCAATGCAACCAGGCGACGTACCAGTGACCTATGCCGACACTTCAGCCTTGGAACGCGACTTCGGATTCCGTCCGTCAACACCGCTGCGACAAGGTCTGCGACGCTTTGCCGAGTGGTATGCCAGCTACTATGGCACATGCAATAAACAATAAACTATCAACCATCAACCATAAACAATAAACGATCAACCATAAACAATAAACACTCAACCATAACTATGAACATCCTTCTTACAGGTGGAGCCGGATATATAGGCTCACACACGGCAGTCGAACTCGACCGTGCCGGACACACAATCGTTATCGTCGATAACCTTGTAAACTCAAAACCCGAGGCAGTGCGCCGCGTGGAAAAAATCATAGGCAAGCAAGTACCATTCATCCAAGCCGATGTGCGCGACCGCGAGGCTATGGACCGTGTGTTTGCCGACAATCACATCGATGCCGTCATCCACTTTGCAGGCCTGAAGGCAGTAGGCGAGTCGGTGGCCAAACCACTCGAATACTACGAAAACAACATGAACGCCACATTCGTGCTGCTCGACACCATGCGCCGCCACGGATGCAAAAACATCATCTTCTCGTCATCGGCAACAGTATATGGCGATCCGGCACAAATCCCAATCACCGAGGAATGCCCTAAAGGCCATTGCACCAACCCTTACGGACAAACCAAGTCGATGCTCGAAGAAGTGCTCATCGATGTTCAGAAAGCCGATCCGGAATGGAACGTAGTGCTCCTGCGATACTTCAACCCGATAGGAGCCCACAAGTCGGGACTCATCGGCGAAAACCCTAACGGCATACCAAACAACCTCATGCCATACATCACACAGACAGCAATCGGCATCCGCAAAGAACTCGGAGTATTCGGCAATGACTACCCTACACCCGACGGAACAGGAGTGCGCGACTACATCCACGTCGTAGATCTTGCAACAGGACACGTAGCTGCACTGCAAGCCATCCAGAAGAAATGCGGACTTGCAATCTACAACCTCGGGACAGGACATGGATACTCAGTACTCGATGTAGTCAACGCATTCGAGAAAGCCAACGGCCTGAAAGTGCCATACGCCATCAAGCCACGCCGCCCGGGCGACATTGCAACATGCTATTGCGACCCGGCCAAGGCAAAGGCCGAACTTGGATGGGAAGCACAATACGACATAACCGACATGTGTCGCGACTCATGGAACTTCCAGAAGAACAACCCTAACGGCTACGAAGAATAACCACTGCAAACTCCTAAAAACATGAAAGGTATAGTTCTTGCAGGCGGCTCAGGCACCCGCCTGTATCCAATCACCAAAGGCATCAGCAAACAGCTAATGCCCATCTACGACAAGCCGATGGTCTATTATCCCATCAGTGTGTTGATGCTTGCCGGCATCCGCGACATCCTTGTAATCTCCACACCGTTCGACCTGCCTGGATTCAAGCGTCTGCTGGGCGACGGCAGTGACTACGGAGTACATTTTACTTATGCCGAACAACCATCGCCCGACGGACTGGCACAAGCCTTCACCATCGGGGCCGACTTCATAGGCGACGACAGCGTATGCCTCGTCCTTGGCGACAACATCTTCCAGGGCAACGGATTCACCAGGATGCTGAAAGACGCAGTACACACTGCCGATGTAGATAAGAAGGCAACCGTCTTCGGATATTGGGTGAACGACCCCGAACGCTACGGAGTGGCCGAGTTTGACCACGACGGCAACTGCCTCTCTATCGAGGAGAAACCAGCCAAGCCAAAGAGCAACTATGCCGTGGTCGGCCTCTATTTCTATCCGAACAAGGTGGTGGAAGTGGCCCGGAACATCAAGCCGTCGGCACGTGGCGAATATGAGATAACGACAGTCAACCAGCAGTTCCTTGCCGACGGAGAGCTGAAGGTACAAACCCTCGGACGGGGATTCGCATGGCTCGACACCGGTACACACGACTCACTTTCAGAAGCATCGACCTACGTGGAAGTGCTCGAGAAGCGTCAGGGACTCAAGATTGCATGTCTCGAAGGCATAGCATACCGGCAGGGATGGATCGACGAAGAACGTATGCGCCAGCTGGCACAGCCTATGCTCAAGAACCAATACGGACAGTACCTGCTCAAAGTAATCGACGAAGTGAAGGAGACCGGAAAACCCAACATAGAATAGCAGACGGGGGGGCAATGTCCCCCTTGCTATTCATTATCAACTATTCATTAATATGAACATACTTATAACCGGTGCCAACGGACAACTTGGCAACGAGATGCGAATCGTGGCACGTTCTGGCTGCGACAACTACATCTTTACCGATGTAAACGAAGTGGAGGGACAGCAAACCACATACCTCGACATCACCGACCTCGATGCCGTAAGGGCAATTGTGGCAAAGAATGCTGTGCAGGCAATAGTCAACTGTGCTGCATTCACCAATGTAGATGCAGCCGAGACTAATGAGCCTCTTGCTGAAAAACTCAATGCAGTTGCACCCGAAAACCTCGCAATCGCCATGAAAGAGGTCGGCGGACTGCTCATACAGATATCGACCGACTATGTGTTTGGCAAGGAACCCTACAACACACCATGTCGTGAAGACCAGCAGGGAATCCCTACCGGTGTGTATGGTATGACAAAACTGCACGGTGAGCAACGCATCATAGCCACGGGTTGCAATCATGTTATAATCCGTACTGCATGGCTCTATTCAGAGTTTGGCAAGAACTTCTGCAAGACCATGATGGGACTCACTGCCACCAAGCCACAGCTCAAGGTGGTGTTCGATCAGGTTGGAACACCTACCTACGCACTCGACCTTGCCAGGGCAATTGCCGTTATTCTCGACGACTACAAGGATGAAATGGCCAGCCAACAGCCAACAGCCGACAAACCACAATTATCAACTGCCAATTACACAAAGTGCGGTGTTTATCATTACAGCAACGAGGGTGTATGCTCATGGTTTGACTTTACGAAGATGATAGCCGACTACGCAGGCAATCGCGACTGTGACATTCAGCCATGCCATTCCGACGAATTCCCATCGCCGGTAAAGCGTCCGGCATTTTCTGTGCTCGACAAGACAAAGATAAAGCATACATTCGGCATCAAGGTGCCATACTGGACCGACAGCCTCCGCACCTGTATTGCCAACCTAAATACGAAATAGCATAAAATGACAATAACACCAACCAGCATTCAAGGCCTTTTCATAGTTGAGCCACGAGTGTTCAACGATGCTCGGGGCTATTTCTT
>CAMHPM010000229.1 GCA_946187025.1 uncultured Prevotellaceae bacterium | reverse complement strand
GGTGGTTCTGTATCTTCACCGTACCGTCGTCGTAGAAATGATATGTGTAGTCGATTGAGAAGCCTGCGAGCTGTACGCCCGAGATGTAGAGGTCGAGCTGTCCGTACGACGATGCTCCTACTTGTACCACCTGATGTACGCGGACTGTGGTCTCGTGTTCGTTGTGCGAGAGTCTCACTTCGGTCGGACGTATCTTCAGCTGGTTCACTCCCTTCGAGTAGAACAATGTTGACACCATGTTGCCGTAGCCTTCAGCGTATCCGCCGTTGACACGGAAGGCATCCCATGAGTCGAACTCGTTGGCGAGCGGTGCGCGCCACAGATTGAACTCCATCGGTGCTTTCAGCACAGGCTTGCCATCCACCTCGATCTGCTCCATGTTGCCTGTCTGCTTGTTGATGGTGTAGCAGAACCGGTTGCCGCTTATCTTGATAAACTGGTCGGTCTCCTCGGCATTGACTTTGCTTGCAGTGAGCTGTGGGGCAGGTGCCGGCAGGTTCCACGATGTGAGTTCCAGCTGGTCCCATGCTACTTCGTGTCCGGCCTTGGCCCATACCTGGTCGTTTTTCAGTGTCGATGTGATGTTGATGCGGTATTCCTTGCCTGGCTTGATGGCTGGTTTGTGGTATGGAATGCGTATCACCTCGCTTGTCATGGCCGGTGTGGCGAGCTGTATGTCTCCCTGTTCCACGATGTCGTCATCGGCCATGAGCGCCCAGTGTGTTGCATATTGAGAAAGGTCGGTGAAGAACAGGCGGTTGGTTACTTCGGCCTCGCCCGTGTCGGCATTGATGAGCCGTATGCTCACCGGTTGTGTTGTCCACTTCATCTGCACCATCTCGGGTTGTACGGTGCGGTCGGGCCATATACATCCGTAGGTGCGCATGTTGGCTGCAATGGTGAAGAATGTACCTTCGTCGCCAGCGCTGTCGAATGTGAGGTAGAGCACTGCATCCTCGGCTGTACCCTCGCCGTCGGCCATGCAACGGTTGAAGATAGCCACGTTGTCCATTTCGGCCTGAGCTGTGTAGGTGGTTTGTGCGTCTTGTGCGTGGTTGCCTGCAAGGCGTCCTATGTTGATAGGGTAAGGGAAGTTGCTCAGCACTCCGCGTTCGCCGCCGCCACCGCCTCCACGTCGTCCTGCCTGCTGCTCGGCAGGTGCAGTTGTGGTGGTGCCAAGGAGTTTGTGGTCGATATAGAGTTTCATCTCGTGGCCGTCCCACGATGCAGTGACGTGGTGCCAGTGGTCGAGCCAGTCGGCAGGCAGGTCAACATCGAGTGTGTGTTTCACTCCAGAGTGCAGGTAGAACTGCAGTTTGTCGGCTCCACGCTGCACGACTCCGAACTGAGTGTTGCCCTTGGTGACGTATGGTGCACCCTCGTGTATGCCGCACAGTTTACCCGGCTTCACGTCGAAGCTGATGGTCAGTTCCTTGCCCGACAGTTCTACGTTCTGGCTGCGATAGACCTCGACCCACTCTTCAAGACCGCTGAGGTGTAGCACTCCTTTCTCTACTTTTGCGCCCGACATGAGGTGTACTGGTGTGTCGAACGGCGAGCTGTCTTTCAGCGGACGTATATGCTCGGTGAGTCCCGGATTGACGAAATCCCACAGCGCACCGCCCATGAGTCGTGGGTGGCGACGTATGATGTCCCAGTATTCGTCCATACCTCCGCCTGCATTGCCTGCCACTGATAGGTATTCGTCCATGAATGAAGGGCGCGGGTCACTCTCTTCAGGCACCAGTGCAGTGTTCATCTCCAGCTCGTATGGGGTAGGGTAGCGCGGGCCAATGATGTCTTCGGCTGCATGGGCGTAGGCATTACCACCATACATGAAGTAGCGTGTAGGGTCGTATTTCTTGCCTTCCTTCACCACCTCGCCGATGAGCGGACCCTCGCCGCTCTCGTTGCCTGCACTCCAGAAGAGCACGCATGGGTGGTTGCGGTCGCGCAGCACCAGTTGGCGCACTCGCTCCTGATACATGCCCAGGAACTGTTGGTTGTTTGATATGTATTCGGTGGCATGAGCCTCGTCGCCTGTCTCGTCGATGATGTAGAGGCCGTATTCGTCGGCCAACTCGAGGTAGCGGTTCACAGGCGGATAGTGCGATGTGCGCACACCGTTGAAGTTGTGCTGCTTCAGTATCTCCATGTCGCGGCGTATGGTTGCCTCGTCCATCACGTGTCCGTGTTCAGGATGCTGCATGTGGGTGTTGATGGCATTCAGCTTGATAGGCTTGCCGTTGAGGTAGAACACCTGGTGGCGTATCTCTGTCTCCTTAAATCCCATCTTGCTCGATATCTGTTGCATCACCCGTCCGTCGCTGTCGAGCAGTTCGAGGCGCAGGGTGTAGAGCGATGGTGTCTCGCTTGTCCATTTGTCGGGGTTGGATATGTGTTCGGTGAACTTCACCGAGTGCTTTCCCTTGCCGTTCATGCTGAAGCGGTCGGATGTCATCATCTTCACCTGCGAGCCCTTCGGGTCGGTCAGGGTGGCACGCACGGCGTATGTGCCGGTTGCATCCTCATATTTCTTCACATCCACAGCGAGTTTCATCGTTGCATCGCGATACTGATCGTCGAGGTCGGTGGTCACGAACCAGTCAAACAGGCGAGTCTTCGGGGTGGCATAGAGTGTCACGTCGTCGAAGATTCCGGCCAGTCGCCAGTAGTCCTGTCCCTCGAGGTAGTAGCCGTCGCTGTATTTCACCACACACACGGCCAGCGTGTTCTTGCCTGCCTGCAAGTAAGGTGTCACGTCGTATTCGGCCGGTTCCTGTCCGCCTTCGTTATATCCCACCTGCTTGCCGTTCAGCCACACGAACGATGCGCTCTGGGTCTTCTCCATGCGCATGAACACCTGCCGTCCGTTCCACTCCCGCGGCAGTGTGAAAGTCTTGCGATAGGCACCCGTTGGGTTATACTCTCTCGGTACTCGGGGCGGATTGGCCTTGAACGGAGCCGGCACGTTGCGGAACTGCGGGTCGCCAAATCCCTCCATCTCCCAGTTGCTCGGTACTGGTATGCTGTTCCATTTGCTGTCCTTGAAGTTGGGCATGAAAAAGCCTTGCGGCACCTCCTCGGGGGTGGTGGCAAAGAAGAACCGCCACTGTCCGTTGAGCGACATGCGGTCGTCGGCCTTGTAGTAGGCATGACCTTCCTCCTGACCCTCTTCAAACACCGCGGTGTTTTCTATGTAGTCGTAGATATGCTCCAGATACTGAGCGTTAGCCTGAAGCGTGAATGCTGCCATCAGGCACAGATTGATGAATTTGATGTTCATATCGTTATACGTTGGTTATAATTGTTGATGATGGTATTTTGTGTGCAAAGATAGTAAACAATTTGCACAGTGCAAACTTTTCATCAAACAAAATGCACATCGAGTGCAAAAAAGTGACAGCGAGTGCTTCATTAATATTATAATTATGTGTACAGTCGTCGCGCCCGGTTTTGCGAGTGCGGAGTCTCGGCCCTGTGACTGCGCAGAAAAGAGAATGGGGATAGGGCGAAAGAGATAGCAAAGCAAGAAGTAAGAAAGAAACATGAAACAAAAGAAACAAATGAAACATTTAACGGCTGTCAGCATCGTTATGAGCATTTTCTGTTTCATGGCTGCAAAGATACGACAAAAGATGTGAACGGACGTTTTGCCGTTCACATCTTTTTAACCCAAATCGGTCATTAGCGTTATGATGATAATAGCTTCAATTTTTAGTTCAGATGTTTTGCTGTTTTGAGGGCGCAATGGGGTTCCTCTTAGATTGATTTTAAGGGTTAAACATGGTTGAAATTGCTGTCGTTTCGCCTCGCCGTGGGTGGCCTGTCGTCGCGCCTTGGCCTTCGGCGTGTTGCGGCCTGCTGCGTCG
>CAMHPM010000228.1 GCA_946187025.1 uncultured Prevotellaceae bacterium | reverse complement strand
TGTTTGGCCGACTCCACATTAATGAGTTTCAACAGTGGACTATCAAATACATGAGATGTGATGCTTACAGGTCCTAGTATAAGTGTAACATTCATTCCTCGGTTCACACATTCTTCTGCAAGTGCTATACCCATCTTGCCTGAAGAAAAATTACCTATAAACCTTACTGGATCAATGCGTTCGTAGGTTGGACCTGCTGTTATAAGTATGTTCATTTAGTTGTATATGTAATAGGAATAAAAGAATTATGCAAGTTTGTTTTCAAGCAGTTTCACAATTTCTTCTGGTTCTTCCATACGTCCCTTACCCTCGAGTCCTGATGCGAGGAATCCTGTTCCAGGTTCTATTATATAGTTTCCCCATGAACGCAATGTTTCCAGGTTGCGTTGGGTCGATGGATGCCGGTACATATCGAGGTCCATAGCTGGAGCTATAAACACGGGTGCTTTCATCGACAGATATGTTGTTACAAGCATATTATCGGCCACACCGCTCACCATCTTTCCTATTGTAGATGCAGTAGCCGGCGCGATAAGCATGGCATCGGCCCAAAGTCCGAGATCAACATGACTGTGCCATGTGCCGTCACGACCTGAGAAGAATTCGCTTATCACCGGGTTCTGACTCAAAGCAGAAAGTGTGATTGGTGTGATAAATTCTTTACCAGCCGGTGTTATTACCACTTGTACCTCTGCACCTGCCTTGCGCAGCAGACGGATAATGAGACAGGCCTTGTAGGCAGCTATACTGCCTGTGATGCCGAGCACTATGTGTTTTCCCTTCAACATATTAAGGATTATTATTATTCAATAATTAATGATGTAAGACCTACATGCTCAGTTTTATTTTCTTCAGCACTTGTTTGGTGTTAAGAGGAAAATCACCTTGAAGCATCCAGTTGTAATATCCAGTGTCGCGACGGAGTACGTCGGTAACGAGTTGTCCCTTGTATTTACCGAAGTTGAACACTGGTTTACCTTCTGCATTCTTTATAATGCGTCCGGCAAAGTCTATGTTCTGATTGTTTGTTGAGAATTCTGAAAGGCTCGTTATGTCGTTCTTTAGATTCTCACTGTACATCGACAATTGTGCTTCGAGCACTTCCAGGGTTGCTCGTGTGTCGGCCAGTGCAGAGTGAGCGTTTTCAAGGTCTTTCTTACAATAGAACTTGTATGCAGCCGACAATGTGCGCTGTTCCATCTTTTTGAAGATAACACACACATCTACAAATTTTATATTACTAAGGTCGATGTTTATTCCTACTCTCAGAAATTCCTCTACAAGCAGTGGTACATCGAAGTAGTTTGAGTTGTAGCCGGCTATGTCGCATTCGCTGAATACAGTCTTGAGTTCTTCGGCAACGTCTTTGAATGTAGGACAGTCTTTTACATCGTCGTCGTATATACCGTGTATATTCGATGTATATTCCGGTATGTGTATTGTGTTACCGAGCGAATCAGCAGGTTTTATTCGCATTGTCTTCGATTCTTCGCTTCCGTCTGGATAAAGTTTGATGTAGCAAAGTTCCACAATGTGGTCCTTTGCTACATCTACTCCAGTGGTCTCGAGGTCGAAGAACACTATTGGTCTTGTAAGATTTAATTTCATGTTTATGAAACTACCTTAGTCGTTCAGCATCATAGGCATGAGGAGCATAAGCAGGTCTTCCTGCTCTTCTTGCTCGGCAGGTACAATCACTCCTGCACGGCTTGGGTCGGCCAGTTCGAGCACTACTTCTGCCGACGAAATGCTTGTGAGTATGTCGATGAGGAATGTACCTTTGAAACCTATGTTCATTGCATTGCCGTCGTATTCACAGTTGATGCTTTCTTCAGCTCCTGTAGAGTAGTCGATATCTTGTGATGAAACGAGCAATGTATTTGTAGAGATACGTATCTTGATGAGGTTGGTGCTTGTGTTGGCAAATACCAATACTCGGCGCAGTGCGCTGATGAGCGACTGACGGTCTATCCTCACCTTGAACGGGTTGTCCTTTGGTATTACTGAGTTGTAGTTAGGATAGCGTCCTTCGATGAGTCGGCAGCTAAGTATGTAGTTCTCTATACTTATTTCTGCACAGTTGTCGTCGAATTTGATTATAGCTTCGCCCGAGTCTTTTACAAGTATGTCCTTCAAGGTCTTTGCAGGTTTCTTTGGCAGGATGAATGATGCTGGCTCTTGTCCGGCATTGACGGCGAAGTTGCGGTTGCGCACGAGTTTGTGTCCGTCGCTTGCCACGAATGTGATGCTGTCGGCCATGATGTCGAAGTAGATACCGTTCATCACCGGGCGCAGTTCGTCGTCGGCTGTTGCAAACAGCGATTTTGTGATACCGCCAAGCAATACGTTGCTACCTATCACTACTTGTTGTGTATTTTCGCCCACACCTTTTGGTATAGGATATTCTTCACCGCTTTGGCCTACGAACTCACACTTACCATTCTGGTACTTAATGACTACCTTATAGTCATCTTCGCCAATGCTTATCTTCACTGGCTGGTCTGAGATTTCTTTCAGTCCGTTGATAATCTGAGCTGCGTTGAGTGCAAATTTGCCACTGCCTTCGCCCGAGTTTACGTCGAGTGTTGTGACGAGTGTGATGTCGCCGTCAGAGGCTGTCATCGTCAGGGTATCGCCCTGGAGGTCGAAGAGTATTGACTCCAGTATTGCGAGCGAGTTTTTCGATGCAATCACCTTGTTGAGTGTCTGCAGGCGATTGCAGAATGTTGTGCTTGAAATTGTGAACTTCATATTCTTATGTTTGTTTTTATATTGTTCTTTGTTTTTTTGATTGGTTTGATATACACTCTTCGTGTCAATTGGACTACAAAATTACGCATAAGTTTTGAATTACTGAAAGAATTATCATGAAAAACATTGTCGCCTGCTGTTTTTTTCGTAAATTCGCACCCAAATTCATTAATATAGTAAACAAGTAAACCAAAATGGAATTAGCAGGAAGAGTTATAGCAGTGCTCGAGCCAAGAAGCGGAGTAGCCAAGTCATCGGGTAATCCATGGATGATTCAGGAATATGTAATAGAAACCCACGAGCAGTTTCCACATCGCATGTGTTTCAGTTTGTTTGGTGAAGACAAAATAAACCAGGCAAACATTCAAATGGGTGAAGAGATAAATGTGTCGTTCGATATCAATTCTCGCGAGTATCAGGGACGTTGGTTCACCGATATCCGTGCATGGAAAATTGACCGTGTGAGTGCCGACCAGCCAGCACCTGCCGATGCAGCAGCAGCTCCGGCCGCTCCAACTGCGACAGCTGCACCGGTTGCCGATCCTCTGCCACAGTTCGACCCATCTGAATCGACCGACGATCTTCCGTTCTAAGGAAGTTGGAGGTTATTTTCCAGCAGGGCATATTATAATTATCAATTAAACAAAGCGCCATGCATTGCATCATCGCAGTGCATGGCGTTTTGTTGTACAGAGAGAGTGTATGGTTATTTCACTATTATTTTAAATACATCGCGTTTATTACCGTGGGTAAATGTCACTACGTACAGTCCTGATGGTATTCCTGCCGGTATGGTGAACGAGCCGTCGGGGTTGAGGCTGCTGTTGGCCACTACCACTCCCGAGATGCTTACCATACGCGCTGTCACGTCGTCTGGATTGATGCCTCCGAGGTCTGTCTCTACGTTCTGTCCGGCACTGGCGGTGGCCGAGAGAATCTTCACTCCATTGGTGTCGATGGCTTCATTGTAGTCACGTTCAACCTGACTTATGCCTGTTTCGAAATCAACATCGTGCAGGGTGTTTTCATAGAAGTACCACTTTATGGTTGGGTCGGCAGTAGCGAGTGCTCCCTGTCCGAGTCGCAGGCGGTAGTCCCAGTGATGCTTGCGTTGTTCTTCGCCCATGTAGGTATAGTCGGTGT
>CAMHPM010000227.1 GCA_946187025.1 uncultured Prevotellaceae bacterium | reverse complement strand
TGAGGTCTTGGGCTTCGAAATACCAATCCATCTCGGCATAGCAGCGTGCTTCCATCACACGGGCCGATGCCACGACATTGGGTTTGTTGGCAAACAGCCGCTCGATGTATGCGAAGGTGGATGCAGCTTCGAAGAACTCGCCTTTCTGGAACTGCGATTCGCCCATGAGCATCCATGCTTTTGGCAGGAATGGGTTGTACTCCTTCTGTGCCAGCCATGCCTTGCCCTTTGCCGTGCGGCGTTTTGATGCGCTCACCTCGGGTTTGGCAGTGATGCTGTGCAGCTTTATGGTTTTCTGGCTCTTCTCGATGGCACGGTCAAACTGTCCTGCGCCCAGTTTCTTTGTGGCTGTGTTGCCAATCATGTAGTAGGGCAGGGTTTCCAGATAGTTGTCTTTGTTGCCGTCGCGTTGTTGGGTATAGCCTTCGAGATAGGCCTGATGGCCGTTGAAGTAGGTGTTGTACCGGGCTTTGAATGCCTGTACACTACGGGTCAGGCCCGTGTTCTTCTGTGTGGAACACGAGCATACTGCCGCAAGGCACATGACGTATATCAGAACTCTGAGCTGTTTCATCTTGTGTATATAACGTCGGAACACCCGTTTTTATTTCATAACAGCATCCCTTTTCGTCTGCAAATTTAGCGTTTTTTTTAGAAACGTGCAAGAGTTCGCGCCTGTTTTTTGGCAGTAGTCACCTACTCAATCCCAGATGTTGCCGATATGCACGTCGGGCGGCACAATCTGTCGGTACACGCGGACCATGCGGTTGATTTCGGGCACGAGGTCGTCGATGCGCTGGCGGTCGCCGTCCTTCACTGCGTTGCAGACGTTATCGAACAGGGCGATGAGGGCCTTGAGGTTGTCGCCCATATCGTTGTGCAGCTGCGCGACACTTGCATGGTTGACGTTGCGATGGCTGATGGAAAACCCTCGAGAGGCTGCATGTATTTTGCTTCGAGTACTGAGGAATTTACCTGCGAGTACTGAGGAATTCTTTAATTTCTGACCAGAAAATAAATAAATTGCACGACAAATTATATAATTTGCACCACAAATTTAATAATTTGCACCACAAATTAAAGAATTCCTCAGCACTCGCAGGCAAATACACCAACACTCTCGGGCAAATTCTTCCACACTCTCGGGCAAATTACTCCGTACGCGATGCAAAAGATGACTGCCTGCAGGTGGAACTATTTCATGACTGACGGGTGCCTGCCGCTTGCAGGAACCGAAAATAATTCGTAACTTTGCAGCCCGAAACAACAAGCGGACGCACTGAAACAACGCTTGGCAAGAATCAAGAAACAAATAAACACTGAAAGAATGTATAGCTTAAAGTATAAAGTGACAGCAAGCACATGCGACAGCAACGGCCGGCTGAAACTCTTCTCGGCCTTGCAGATGATGCAAGACTGTTCGGAGATGTGGATAGAAAGCGAACCGGGAATTGGGAAATACTTCTCCGAACAAAACATGGCACAACTGCTGGCAACCCGGCAGGTGGATATAGTGCGTGTGCCCGAATACAAGGAAGAACTGACGGTGACGACCTCGGTTTTTGACATGAAGCCGATGTTCGGATTCCGCAACACATTCATCTACGATGCCGCAGGCAATCCATGCTACAAGACGTGGAGCATGGGAGCATTCGTTGACCGCAGTGCCGGGCGCCTGAAACGAGTTGACGAGGCCACGATTGCATCGATGCACCTGGATCGGAAGCAGGAGATGGAATACCGCGACCGACGCATCATACTGCCGAAAACCGGCGGCATGGTGTGCGACGCGGTGAGGGTGATGCGTGCCGACATCGACTACAACCGCCATGTGAACAACGCCAACTATATACGCATGGCCATGGAACTGCTGCCCGACGACTTTACGTTCGACAGCCTCAGGGTGGAATACCGCGTGGCAGCCAAGCTGGGCGACGTGCTGGTGCCAACCATATTCGACACCGAGCGGGGCATCATCGTGGCACTGGCAATCGACGGCCAAGAGAGCGCGATAGTGGAATTCACATCGAATCACAACTGAAAAACAACCACACCGCCAGCCGCCCGAGACAACAGAAAAACCTCCTGATTCGCTATATATATAATATAAAGGTGTGGAAAGATGACCCTGATGAACCAAAAAAATGCAAAAAAACGCAGAAACATTTTGTCAGTTCGCGAATTTGACGTAACTTTGCAGCCCAATAGGCACTAAGCCTAAGATAGTTTAACCAAAATCAATAACATCAAAAAAACGAGAAACTAATGATCATCGTACCTGTAAAAGAAGGTGAGAACATCGAGAGAGCTCTCAAGAAGTTCAAGAGAAAAGCCGAAAAGACCGGCATCATCAAGGAAGTAAGAACACGTAAGCAGTATGAAAAACCATCTGTCACAAAACGTGTGAAGATGCAACATGCCATCTACGTGAACAAGCTCCACACAGCCGAAGATTAATGGGCGAAAGGCGCAAAGAGAGTTAAAAAACCAAAAATAAGCGTAACAAATTTGGCAGTTCCAAGAATAATCGCTAACTTAGTCCCCAAATTCAGGAAGACCTATGCTGAACGAACAATTCTTGGATTATTTCAAGTCGGAGAAGAACTGCTCAGAACAGACCATAACAAGCTATGGCCTCGACCTGAGAGAGTTCGAAGAGTTCTTTAAGAGTCTGGATAAGAACCTGACGTGGACCACGGTCGATGAAACCATTATCCGTGAGTGGGTCATCTTCCTGCTCGACGAGCGGAACATGAAAAACTCGTCGGTGAACCGCAAGCTCAGCACCCTGAGGTCGTTCTACCACTACCTCATCAAGCGCGGAATCATCGACGTCAACCCCACCATGAGAGTGACCGGGCCGAAACGCGAGAAAGTGCTGCCCGCATTCGTCAGGACAAAAGAGATGGACGAGCTGATAGATATGCTCGACGCCGACACGACGTATGAAGGCCGCCTGCACCGCGCCCTCATCCTCACATTGTATCTCACAGGAGTGCGCCAAAGCGAACTGCTGTCGCTCACCGACAACGACATCGACTTCGGCAGCAAGCAGATAAAGGTGACAGGAAAGCGCAACAAGCAACGCATCATACCGTTCGGTCCCGAACTCGAAGCCTGCATCCGGGACTACCTCGATGCGCGGTCGCAAGAGTTTGGGCAAGGATTTGACCACCTCTTCATCAACACGAAAGGACGGCCGCTGAGCAAGCGACAGCTCTGGAGCGTGGTGAACGAGCGGCTCACAGCCGTGACCACCACCTACAAACGGAGCCCGCACGTGCTGAGACATACATTCGCCACAGCAATGCTCAACAACGGAGCCGACCTCGTGTCAATCCAGAAACTGCTGGGACACACCAACCTGAATACGACACAAGTATATACACACGTCTCGTTCGAAGAACTAAAAAAAACTTACCAGAACGCACACCCGCGTTCATAAATCATAAGACTATGGACATTGAAGTAAAAGCAATCAAATTTGACGCAACAGACAAGTTGCAAGAGTTCATCCAGAAAAAAGTAAGCAAGCTGGAGAAGTTCTGTGACAATATAATGAAGGTGGAGGTGTCATTGAAAGTCGTGAAGCCCGCAACCGCCCAAAACAAGCAAGCCAGCATCGTGGCAGTGCTCCCGGGCGAGGAGATATTTGTGGAGAAACAGAACGACACATTTGAAGAAGCAATCACACAATGTATGCCAGTTTTAGAGCGACAACTGGTGAAATACAAAGAAAAACAGGGTCAAAAGTAAAAAAATATGCAGAAAAGTTTTTGCATGTAAAAACTTTTACCTAACTTTGCAGCCGATTTCTGCGCAAAGCCACACTTTGTGCGGATTTCTTAAGCCTCTTTAGCTCAGTTGGCCAGAGCACGTGATTTGTAATCTCGGGGTCGT
>CAMHPM010000226.1 GCA_946187025.1 uncultured Prevotellaceae bacterium | reverse complement strand
TTTGTGCCGTCGATTGTAACCGTCTGCGGTACACTGAGTTTACCTCGAAGCGATGCACGGTCGATGGCCGACATCAGAGCAACTTCGGTTGGAGATACACGCGTGAAAACGAACGTCTGTCCACGTTTCACCCTGACGGCATACACACCGCTGTCGGAATCTTCAACATCGTGTGCAAGTCGCAAACCGGCCATATGACTATCTGCATGAAAGTAATTCCGCATCGCAACATGGTTGGCTTCGCGTGGAATGACGTCACAACTGCCTCCTCGCATGATATGGCAATCGCCATTAGGAGAAGGCTGGGCGTCCGACTTTCCTTCTGTTTCCCCTTCGTATCTGTTGATTGGGTCGTACTCGGTCTTCCAACCGTGCATCAAGTCCTGACACCACTCGTAAGCGTTGCCGCTCATGTCGTACAGACCCAGTTCGTTAGGACACTTTGTAGCTACAGGGTGCAGCGTACCGCCGGTTTTGTATCCAGCTACCCAGGCAACCGAGTCGGTGAAATTACTTCCCGCATACCGATAGCCGTGACTGTAGATGCCACCACGTGCCGCAAACTCCCATTCACGTTCGGTGGGCAGGCGGTAGTGCCGCCCTGTCATGGCATTGAGGCGGGCGATAAACGTCTGGCAGTCGTTCCAGCTAACATGGTCAACAGGGAATTTAGCCCTTACACCTGCCACTTCATTGCCCATCACCGCCGCCCACAATTCTTGAGTCACCTCGACGGGCGAAATCATGAACGAGCGCACCGACTCCTCGTGAGTGAAGAGGTTTTGCTCTAATATATTGAACTCCTCTGAAGCACATCCGCCCATCATGAATATGCCACCATCGACACGCACCATCGGTATGTCGAGGTTTTGAGTTCTTGAGTTCGTGAGTTCGTGAGAGTTTAAGTTCGTGAGTTCTTGAGGTTTTGAGGTTTTAAGTATGTGAACCAATGGTGGCGATGGCACGGTTTGGTCGGCGATTACATCATACTTGTGCAACTGCGGCAACGGTCGCGGTCGCATTCCAGCCAGTGTAGTCGGGAGGAACTGCGACGGACGGGTAAGTTCTTTTTCGGTATAGTATGTAGCTTTGCCTCGATCGTATTCGCGCATCGTTTCCCAACCGCGTGGAAGTACGTTTTTGCCACGTGAATCGAGCAACATGAAATGGTATACACCACGGGTCTTGTAGAAATTGAATGACAAAGTATTGTCGTAGCAGCCGCCAAACACGTAGGCAGGCCGATCGATTTGAAAGATGATGCTTGAAGATGGTAGGTTGTAGTGTTCCAGATTCAAATAGAAACTGTGCTCGGGATGGGAGGATATATAGTCGAGTGTCGCCTGATTCAACCTCTGTATCATCGTATCGGCCACAGCCTTGTCGTAAACAACACAATGCAAGCCCCACAAGTCGCTTATGAACGGTTTCTCTTCATTAAAACTGAGTATAGTATCTGTTTCATCAAAAGAAAAGTGTACCGGCAGGATTATTGCCTCGCTGCCCTCCAGCACCGGACGGATAGCAGCATAGTACTCCTCACCATCAAGATATATGAGGTCGCGACGAATGGTGTCGAGAAAATGGGTGTAAACCATAGTATGTCTGCCATTGTTTGCCTCCGACTGGCGTTTGTCGATATAGTATATCCAGTTTACGACCTCGGTTCCACCTGAAGCCGATTGGCGTGAACCCTGTTGACCTACTCCCAAATTTCTATATGGAAAGTTGTGACCTCCACTTGAAACGTAGATTGCGTAGTTCACCGTATCACCTTCAGCCGAATGACTCTCATACCTATACGTATCGCGAGCAGAAGATGCCAGCAGATTCAGGTTCTGCCTTATTATATCGGCCAGATTCTTATTGCCCCACACTTGTGTCCGCAATTTGATACCATACTGGTCATTAAACAACTGGGTTTGTTCACTTCCGAGTGTATCGGCAGCACAAATGATATTTTCTATCAACGGATGGATGTATTGAGCGCAAACCGTACCAGAGGGCAGACAAAGCAAAAAGATTGAAAGAATGAAAAAATGAAAGAATGAAGATTTGCTATTCATAGTATTCTTTTTTACCGTTATTATAATCCTTTATGTGTTCCCATTCGGCAGGAATCCACAAGTAACCTTCCGAATTGAGGAAAAGCAGATGATAGCGCCCGGAAGCGTAGGTTGCAAATAATGTAAACGTGGTTTTGCCCGACTGTGTGAGAGCCGACATCACAGGATTAAACACCCTGAATGGCGTATGATGAACAACGTCGATCACGTTTCGGTGAATACACGATACGGAACATTGTTCACATGGATGCTCCATGACATACCGAATGCTTGCCTGTTGCACAGCATTGAGCACCGAGCGTGCCAATGATTCGTCGTCTATGATGTAGTGCAAGCCGAATGCCTCACCATTCACCGTGTCAGCTTCTTCCTCATAGAAATAGTATGCAAATCGCTCGTCGGGTTCCGGCTTATAGTCTTGATGTCGGTAGTGAACCTGCCGCATAGCAACTCCCGGCACATTCAGGATGGGCGACATGGCAGCAAGATAGGCATCGATATTCAAATCGACAGCATCCCCGTCATGACGAGCCAAGGTTTTCTTGTATGAAATGCCTAAATTATAATTGTCAACCCTCTTACCATACCTGAGATACTGAAAGTGAATATAAGCATTGACTGTTTCCTGCTGGCTGTCATCATGATTCACATTTATCACAATATCCACCGAATCGGCACTTTCGGTATGCGACTCCAAAGAATACGCCTCAAACGAAGATTGAGCTACATCGTCAAATGTTGAACAAATTTTTTCAGATACCCGACGTAGCGCCTCCTCATAGTCTTTGTCATCTGCCATTCTAACATCTGCATAAACACACGTCTCCCTATCGCGGTTTATCAGAGATATAGTACTATACTGAGTATGTTTAAAACCGGAGTTAATAATTGCCGAATCAGCAAACATTACCGCATCCCAAATCTGTGGGTTGACCAATTGTCGTAGTTCCATCTGAGCCTTGCAAGGTAATGAGCAAAGCATAATCAACTCTGCAGCAAACATGCGCAGCAACACATGCGCGGCTGCATCAATCGGATGCCTGACCCAAGAAATACGCAGAATCTCCATAACGTTCATCTATTTTTTGGTTTAACTCATTTATCTTATTCACAAGCCGTCCACCGTTAGCCCTTATATCTGCGATGGCAGAGTCGATAGAGACAACGGTACTGAAATTAAATAATCGCTCTGTCGTCGTTACAGTTCTTTCATGGTTGGAAGATGTATTCAGGACAAGATGACGGTTGCGCATACGTTCAATCACTTCGCTACCATTCTCTTCACGATACGATTCGGTAAGCACACGTGCCCACGCAAAATGCTCATCGGCTTTCGACTCGGCAGAAGCTGTGGATGCAGCCGATGGCGATGTAGCCAATGGAATGATGGCAGGCGGAATGACTTCGGGATGCTCAATGCTTTTTGATGAAGTGTCGACCTTCACATCAGCTTTGTCGGTAGAAACGACCTGATGCGAAGTGATAGAAGCTGTCGGTTGGTCAGACGACCGATGTAACCACAGCGGTAGCAACAGAGCTAAAGCAACCACTGCCGCCACACCTGCTACTATGCCATACAAACGATGCCGACCTGTATGTGCTGGCATGGCATCGAGTGGTACAATCTCATCCAGAGCATCGTCTGCATCAGCTGGAGCCGAAATACCGAGCATAAGCAATACGGCACGTTCGCGACGACTCAGTTCATCGGTCGGCACGTCAGCCAGTGCCTGCCGCAACTGCTGTTGCTGCTCAGGTGTTGCCAATGCATCGAGATACAGTTCGATGAGATTATTTATTTCCTTATGACTCATAATAATATAATATATAATGTATAATGAATAATGTATAATG
>CAMHPM010000225.1 GCA_946187025.1 uncultured Prevotellaceae bacterium | reverse complement strand
GATGTGAGTCGCTTCGTCGGTTTCTTCATCTGCGGGTCGCTGAAGGTGAGCCACAGCTCGGCCACCTCGTCGGGTGCAAACATCTCGTCGATGAACTCAATGTGTGTGCGCAGGAATGCCACGTTCGTCAGTCCCTCGGCCAGTGCCTGCTGCGCCCCGTGCCACATGCGCGACCCCTTTATGTCGATTCCGATGAAGTTTTTCTCGGGAAATCTCCGTGCCAACCCCACCGTGTATTCGCCACGTCCGCATCCGAGTTCGAGCACGATTGGTCCCTCGCGCTTGAAAAACGTGTCGTTCCAATGGCCGCGCAGGGCAAATCCGTCGCGACGCAACATCCAGTAAGGGCACTCCACCACCAGTGGGTTGGCTGCCATGTCGGCAAACTTAGCTAACTTTCCTTTTCCCATCCTTTCGATATTTGATGTGTTGCTGAGAGACTACAAAGTTAATAAAAAGTTGAGAGTTGAGAGCCGGCACTACCACAAAATATGGAAAACGACAACACTTTTTGGCCTCACGCATCGTGTTTTTACGCTTTGAGACCCACTTACAGCCGCTTTTTCATCTCGACTGTACCACCCAAACTCGTCACATCTTTACTGTATTTTCCACTCACACATACACTGATTCACCTGCGCACATACTAATATTTGCATGACCACATATGAATATTTTCATGCACGCCTAAAGAAATTTACTTGCACGCCTAAGGAAATTTACCTGCGCGCCTAAGAAAAAACATCTGCGCTCCCACGACTATTTGCCTGCGAGTGCTGAAGAAAACTTTAATTTGCACCACAAATTATTAAATTTCTGACTACAAATTATTAAATTTGCACGACAAATTATTTAATTTGCACCACAAATTAAAGTTTTCCCCTAGGCGCGCAGGCAAATTTCCTTAGGCGCGCAGATGTTTTTTCCATGGAGTGTATGTAAAATTCATTAGGCGTACAAACAATTTCTCCAACTTCTTAAGAAAAACTGATGTACATGTGCAGACGTTTTCTTGTTTTTGAGCAGTGAAAACCGTAAATGTGTACATGCGGTTATTTCATCACATGCGTATAAAAAGCAACAATGTGGTGACGCGCCATTGCATCACCACATTGTATGTTATTAAGTATTGAGCCGTCGTTGTGGCGGTTAGTACTCTTCTTCATCCCACAGAAAATCCTCCTTCGACGGATAGTCTGGCCAGATTTCCTCAATCGACTCATAGACGTCGCCCTCATCTTCTATTTCCTGCAGGTTCTCAAGCAACTCGAGTGGTGCTCCCGAACGGGTTGCATAGTCAATGAGTTCGTCCTTGGTTGCAGGCCATGGTGCATCTTCGAGCTTCACGGCCAATTCGAGTGTCCAATACATTGCGTCGGTCTCCTTTCGTGTTATTCAGTTATAGTATTCGTTTGGTTGAGTATTCCAAAATCTGATACCTACTCTCTAAAAAAGTGCGCAAAGATACAAAAGAATTTAGAACCGACAATAAAAAAATGACAATTATTTCATGTTTTCCCATAAAATTTCAGTCTCACCCGCCATAATGTTCAACTTTCTTGCCAATACGAAGAGAAAATCGGACAAGCGGTTGATGTATGTGCCGACTGCTGCATCGACCTCAGTCTCTCGACTCAGCGCCACAATCCGACGCTCGGCGCGACGACACACGGTGCGACACACATGACACTGTGCGGCTGCCATGTTTCCTCCCGGCAGCACGAAGGCGCGGAGCCGTGGCAAGGATGCATCGAGGGCATCAATCTGGAGTTCGAGGGTTGACACCATCTCGGGTGTGACGATGCTGGCAGAGCGCAGCTGGGTAGTGGCCGAATCAGTTGCAAGATACGACCCGACGACAAACAGGTGATTCTGCAGAACAAGCAGCGTGCGGCCTATTGCGGCCAGCTCGTCGGCATCGGGTGCGGGCAGCTGCCTGTTCATGCCGGAAATCATGGCCGAGAGAAGGCCGAGGTGTGAGTTGAGTTCGTCGATAGTGCCATACGATTCGAGGCGCACACAATCCTTGTCAACACGCTGGCCGCCCACAAGGCTTGTCTGTCCGTGGTCGCCGGTGCGAGTATATACATTGCTTTTTGTCATATCGTTGTGATAGTTAAATAATAAGAGTCGGATGTAGGGGAAACAGCACCTGCCGTTCGTTATATACGTGGATTATATATTATTTATTGTTTTCAGATCTTAAAGTCTTGTTTGCAGAACCCGGGTTTATAGAATGCCACACCGAAACGGCTGCGGATGTCGAACGTAGCAGTAGCAGAGGGGTCGTCAACGATGGCCTTCCATCGGTCGCGATTCTCGCCACTGATATCGGCCACTACCATCACACGCTCGGCATCACATTCCTGCACACTGCCTGCATCCTTGCCACGGCGCATGTACTCGCGTGTGCTGTCGGCGAAGTTGCCGACGAGTGTGAGCGGCATGGGTGCCACATAGTGTGCCAGCCGGAAAAGCAGCTCATCGGCCTGTCGCTCACGTCGCGAGCGACGAGGATATTGCCGGCGCAACTCGTCGAACACGTAATACGGAAGAGGTTCGAACAACACATCGCGCACCAACGAATAGGCCCACGGCGACTGGATGCCGAACCCGCGACGGCTAAACATGCGCATCATGGCTGTGTCCTCCTTGCCGACATGAGTCGGCGTATCACCTGCTCGTCGGCAAGCAACTGCTGCATCAGCTCGTCGGCCGATGCAAATGGCTGCTCGTCGCGTATGCGGTCGAACAACGTAGCACTTACCCTGGTGCCATAGAGCGAGTGGTCGAAATCGAGCAGATGTGCCTCGACCGTGCGGTTGGAATTGGTGTAAGTAGGGTTCATCCCGATGTTGAGCATAGCATCAAAACAGCCCCATTCCGTCTCAACCTGTGCCGAATAGACTCCATCGCGCGGCAAGAGCTTATCGGCCGCAATCTGCAGGTTGGCTGTGGGATACCCCAGTTCCCGGCCACGCTGGTAGCCCTCGACCACCGTGCCGCTCATGCAGTAAGGGTGTCCGAGCAGCCGGGCAGCTTGAGCCACATCGCCCTCATCGGCAAGCAGATGGCGGATGCGCGACGAGCTGATGGGCAACCCGCCGGTTTCGAACGCATCGGCACGCACCACATCAATACCGAGTTCGCGGCCATAGCACACATAGTCGTCGAATCCCTCGCTGCGTCCACGACCGAAACGATGGTCGTAGCCTATTACAAGAGTCGTGACGCCAAGCTGGTCGGACAGCACACGCTGCATAAATTCGCGTGCCGACATCTGGGAAATCGCACTTGTGAAATCGATGGCGTAAATCTGATCAATGCCACACTCGTGCAACAAAGCGACCTTTTCGTCCTCGGTAGTAAGCAACGGAACGGTCTGCCCCGATATCACCGAGCGTGGATGACTACGAAACGTGACCACCACAGGTATGCCCTGCCGGCGAGCGGCCTCAGCCACGACCTGCGAAATGAGATGACGGTGTCCGAGATGAACTCCGTCGAAAAAACCGATGGTTGCTATTTTGTTTGTTTGAGTCACGTGTTTACACCTTATTATAAATACAGTGCAAAGTTACGAAAGATTTGATAATCGGCAATTGATAACAGCCAATTATCGCACTGCAAGGCCCCTTTTTGAGCCTGCCTGCCGTTTTATTCGTGGGTCGGGATGCAAAAAGAGCCAAGACTTACGTTGCAAGTAAGCCTTGGCTCCATATATATAAGCGAATGTGTTGTACCGGCGTTTTTTATCTGCGTCCTGCTGTAGAACCAGTGCGAGTTGCTGTGCTTCCACCTACCGAACGGGTTGCTGAGCTTGCACCTACCGAGCGGGTAGAAGTTGCTGCGCTTGAAGTACGGGTTGGCGTGCTTGCTCCGATTGAGCGGGTAGCCGCACTTGAAGTACGAGTAGCTGCA
>CAMHPM010000224.1 GCA_946187025.1 uncultured Prevotellaceae bacterium | reverse complement strand
ACCACTTCGACCGCCTGTCGGACCTGCTGACACTGAAGGTGCACCAGACCATACTCGAGGTGAACCTCAACGCACTCATCGACAACCTGCACTACTACCGCTCGTTTCTGCAACCCGAGACAAAGATGGTGTGCATGGTCAAGGCATCGGCCTACGGCATAGGTGCACTGGAGACCAGCAAGACCCTGCAAGACCAGGGTGTGGATTACCTGGCAGTGGCGGTGGCCGACGAGGGTGCCGACCTGCGACGCGGAGGCATCACCGCCAACATCATGGTGATGAACCCGGAGATGACATCGTTTAAGATGCTGTTCGACTACAGGCTCGAACCCGAAGTATATAGCTTCCAACTGCTCGAAGCCCTTATCTACGCAGCAGAGAAAGAGGGAATCACCAACTTCCCTATCCACATAAAGCTCGACACAGGTATGCACCGCCTCGGATTCAACCCCGACACCGACATCGAACGCCTCACCAACCGCCTGTCGCGCCAGTCGGCACTCGTGCCTTGCTCGGTATTCAGCCATTTCGCAGGCAGCGACGATGATGAATTCGACGACTTCTCACGACAGCAGTTTGCACTGTTTGAACGCGCATCGAACCAGTTGCAGGCGGCCTACAGCCACAAGATACTGCGACATATATGCAACTCGGCCGGAATCGAACACTTCCCGAAATATCAGCTCGACATGGTGCGACTCGGACTCGGACTGTATGGAATCAACCCACGCAACAACTCGGTGATCAACAACGTGGCTACGCTGAAAACCACGATACTGCAAATACGCGACGTACCGGCAGGCGACACCGTGGGCTACAGCCGACGCGGACGCCTGGAGCGCGACAGCCGGATAGCAGCCATACCGATAGGATATGCCGACGGACTCAACCGACACCTGGGCAACGGACATTGCCACTGCCTGGTGAGCGGAAAACCAGCACCATACGTAGGAAATATATGCATGGACGTGTGCATGATTGACGTGACCGGAATCGAATGCAGCGAAGGAGACATGGTGACAATATTCGGCGACGACCTGCCTGTCACCTCACTGAGCGATGCAACCGGCACCATTCCATACGAAATCCTGACCGGAATCTCAACTCGAGTGCAAAGGATTTATGTACAAGAATAGCACTAAATGCAGCCCCGCAAAGCAGGGAAAAGAAGGGACAAAACGAAATAAATGAAGAATGGTGGGTGCTGATTGATAAATAATTCTTACCTTTGCACCCGCAAATGATTTTTGGGATGTCAACTTGTGGTGAAAACCACAATGAGAAATGAATAAAGGACTACGCACTTTCCTCTTGATGATAATGGTGGTGGGGGCCTTGGTAGGCCTGCACTTCCTTCCCACTCTCAGCATAGGCGACTATGAGCTGAGGGCGGTTGACGTGTTGAGCGATGTGACCAAACCGGCGGATGACAAGGAGGAACCGGCAACAGCCATGTCGGACCCATCCGGCACAGAGCATCAAGGCGCAAGCCACGACATCGCAGCCGACGGATGCGAGAACCCGGCCGACAGCCTGTGCGACAGTATTCAGCCCAACCCACTGGCCCACTTCCTGTCGAGACTCGACAGCACACGCCTCAAGCCAGTACGCATTGCATATTTCGGCGACTCGTTCATCGAAGGCGACATACTCACGTCGGCACTGCGCGAACTGCTTCAGCAGGAATATGGCGGACGCGGTGTGGGCTGGACCGACATACAATCGTCGGTTGCAGGATTCCGCACCACGGTGCTCGAACTGAGTCAAGGCTGGAACGAGCATAACGTAGTGGGTGCCAACAGCAGCGGATTCGACATGTCGGCCCAAGGCATCAGCGGACGATACTACACGCCTAATGCAGGTGCATACATCGACCTGAGAGGACAGAAACGTGTATATGCGGAACACCTCGACACGGTGCAGCGCGCCACCCTCTATTTCACCCCGGCACCAGGACTGAAGCTGGCCTGCTCGGTGAATGGCGAGACATACGAACCAATGTATGAAGCACCCGACAGTGTGAGCCCAGACACGGTTGAAGCAGTCACGGTGAAGGGAAAGATAGGCCGGATAAGGGTGACGGTTGACGGCGATGGACGCTTCTACGGCATGGCCCTGGAGTCGTGGCGCGGAATATCGCTCGACTGCTTCCCGATGCGCGGCAGTGTGGGATGGCACATAGGCACAGTGCCCGAGAACATCCTGAGGCAGTTTGCACGGCTGAGACAATACGACCTCATCATCATGCACTTCGGACTCAACATGGCATCACCATCGGTGAAGACATACGTGCCTTATCAGAACCGCTTCAAACAATGCATCGAACTCTATAAACGCATTTTCCCGAAAGCCAGTTTCCTGCTCGTAAGCATGAACGACCGCGATGTGCGCGGAGCCGACGGACAGTTCCACACAATGGACGGTGTGTTGCAGCTGGTGGAAGCACAACGGCAAATGGCCGAAGACGAAGACATCGCATTCTGGAACCTGCAGAAAGCAATGGGCGGCGAAGGCAGCATGGCACGCCTGCAACAGGAAGGCAAGGCTAACCGCGACTACACACATATCAACTTCAGAGGTGGAGAGGTGCTGGGAAAACTGTTCTTCGACTTCCTGCAAGAGGAAAAACGAAAATACGATGGAGAGATGGAGAGATTGAAGATTGAAGATTGAAGATTGAAGATTGAAGATTGAAAATTGAAGATTGAAAATTGAAGAACAGACAAACAATTGATATATCGCGATAATGTCAGATATTCTCAACAACATATTTGAGTGCCTAAAATATAACCCTGCTGAGCCGATGATTTTCAGCAGCGGCGTGTTTATGTGGTTGTTCCTGGCCTTCACACTTGTGTATATGGCCATGGGACGCACCACAACACTGCGCTTGTTGTTTGTCACGTTGTTCTCATACTATTTCTATTACAAATCGAGTGGATTATATTTCTTCCTGCTGGCCGTAGTCACCCTGAGCGACTTTCTTATTGCCAAGGCGATAGGTAGTGTACGCAAGCAATTGCACGCACGTCTGTGGCTTACATTAAGCCTGGTCATCGACCTCGGATTGCTTGCATACTTCAAATATACCAACTTCTTCGGACAACTGATTGCCGACATAACCCATAACCACTTCGACCTCTTAGACATATTCCTGCCGGTGGGTATTTCGTTCTTCACATTCCAATCGCTAAGCTACACCATCGACGTTTACCGCCGACAAATCACTCCACTCAACAACCTGCTCGACTATGCGTTCTACGTGAGTTTCTTCCCACAACTGGTGGCAGGCCCGATAGTTCGTGCACGCGACTTCCTGCCACAAATACGCCAACCACTCAACATCACCCGCGAGATGGTGGGCATCGGTACGTTCTATATTGTTGGCGGACTGTTTAAGAAAGCAATCATAAGTGACTACATAAGTATCAACTTCGTAGAACGTGTGTTTGACCAACCTGCACTTTATTCAGGAGTGGAAAACCTGATGGCAGTATATGGCTATGCCCTGCAGATTTACTGCGATTTCTCGGGCTACAGCGACATGGCAATAGGTATAGCCATGCTGCTCGGATTCCAATTCCCACAAAACTTCAATGCGCCATACAAGGCAACAAGCATGAGCGATTTCTGGCACCGATGGCATATTAGCTTGTCGTCGTGGCTGAAAGACTACCTGTACATATCGTTGGGAGGAAACAGGCACGGACGGGTGAGGCAATACGTCAACTTGATGATAACCATGCTGCTTGGCGGACTGTGGCATGGCGCGTCGCTCAACTTCATACTATGGGGCGGACTTCATGGACTGATACTATGTGCCGACAAGATATGGCACCATATATGTCCGAAACTGTCGCCGCTAAAGAAACGTAACCAACCAGCACGACATGGCTTCTGGAATGCAGTTACAATGACTGTAGGCGGCATCATAACATTCCACATGGTTTGCA
>CAMHPM010000223.1 GCA_946187025.1 uncultured Prevotellaceae bacterium | reverse complement strand
CCGATGTACATGCCTGTGGTGTATATGTGCGTGTCCGTCCTGCGGCATCGCGCACTGTGTATGAGTTTCGCTTGTCGGAACTGTGTAGCCAGCGTGTCTTCAGCTTCTCTCCATCGAAATCTACGGCCCATAGGTAGGCATAGGTGTAATAGCCCCTGCACATTACAGCCGACGGACGTTCGTCGGTGCCAGCCAGGTGTGCCACACATGCGAGGTAGCGTTCGCCGCGGTTGCCGTAGCTTGAATAGTCGCTCTTGCCGCTGCGGTCGTCCCAGTTGAATGTGCCGGATGCCTCGCTGAGTGCAGCTTGGGCATTGCGGTTGGGCCAGTAGGCGATGGTGTGTATAGCTTTGCCTGTAAGGCCTTCGAAGACGGTCAGGTATTCCTGTCCTCCGTCGATACGTCCGTTGGAGTTGCGCCAGTCTTTTGTGTTGTCGGCCCTGCGCATCGAGTTCAGGTCGGCCACTTGGTTGACATAAGTGCCTGCCGCATCTTTCGAGCCGGGGGCTGTCTTGCAAATCAGTTCTGCCTTGCCGTCGTTGTCGAAGTCATAGACGAGGAATTGTGTGTAGTGTGCTCCGGCACGTATGTTCACACCCAGGTCGATGCGCCACAGTTTCTCACCTGTCAGCAGCCGGTAGCAGTCGATGAACACATTGCCGGTGTAGCCGTTTTGTGAGTTGTCCTTCGAGTTGCTGGGGTTCCATTTCACAATCAGTTCGTACTGACCGTCGCCGTCAACGTCGCCCACAGAGCAGTCGTTGGGCGAGTAGCTGTAGCTGCCACTTTGGTTGCTGCCGCTTGCAGGGCGGTCTAACTGAAGCAGATGGTAACCGAACTTGTTGAACACGGCGGGTGCAACCGTGTCGGTCGGTACTCCGTTCTGTAATGTCACCAATTGGAACTCCGATTTTGTAGTTGCCGTGACACGCCTGCTTGTGGCGTTGCGGATTGTATCGCCCGTTACGGTGCCGTCTTTCAGCAGGAGGAATGATGTGTGAACGTTGTCACTGCCGAGCAACCTCCACGATAGGAAGGCAGATGAAGCTGTGGTCTGTACACAGACGAATCCTCGGTCGAGACGCTCATGTTGATTGTTTGCTCCATGTACTGTCAGAGGCAGTAAACATGATAGAAACACTACCGGTAGCTTAATTCTTTTCATAGTCTTGTCAGTTTTTGCTAATGAATGAAATCTGCTGCAAATTTACAATTTTCTATTGCAATAGCCTTGCATTATATTAACAAAATGATGAAATCATGTAACAATATATATAGTTTATGGCGTCGGAGCTGTGACGGCTCGTGAATGAGTGCGGAGTCTCGGCCCTGTGAGTGCGCGCTCGTTTTTCACCGATGTCTTTATCTTATTATGGTTTTCTTTCCATCGCGTATTTATTCACAACAAGACGCTCGCCGCTCTGTCGCCCGCCGTCGTTGCCATGAGCTGGGAACTGACTGGTAACAGTGGCCTGTATGCTGAAAGTGTCGCCATAGTCGTCGGACACGAGTATGGCACTCATACCACCGCTGAAATAGCTGGTGCCTGCATATATATAAAGCTTGTTGGGATGCTGAGGGTCGATGGCCATACTCTCTATACCCATCAAGCCACATTGCGACTCACTTATCCAGTCGGTTATAGGCTTCCATGTCTGTGTACTGCCTATCCATCGGTAGGCTCCACCAACGTCGGTACGTGCATAAATCAACGTGTCGTCGGTCTCGGTCGTGATAATGCCCGACACAAAACCACCGCCGCCAACCGGCAGCGAACCCCATTCGTAGTGTGTGCTGTCGGCATACAAACTGGTTGAAATAATGGTCAGTAGAATGAGTGCTTGTTTCCGCATAATGAATAGAATAGTTTACTTTATGATGAATAGAATAGTTTTCTTTCTGATGAATAGAATAGTATTCTGTATTATGAACGTGTTTGTTCTAAAACAATAAGCACATTCGCATATCTTCTTTATCCAGAGTGTAACTTCACCGCAGGATATCATGGCTCGAAGCCAATGTAAAGAATGCGAATGTGCCTAGAAATCTGTGATTACTACGACTTTATCAGTCGCTCAGCTTGCGTGCTCCGTCGCCTATAACTACATCGATAACCTTGCACTCCTTGCCGAAACGCTCCTTGTACTGCTTCTTGGTCTCTTCGATGAAGGTAGGGTAGAGCTGTGTGCTGACCAGGTTGATGGTGCATCCGCCGAAGCCGCCGCCCATGATGCGCGAACCGGCCACACCACAATCGCGGGCAATATCAACGAGGAAGTCGAGCTCTTCGCAGCTCACTTCATAGTCTTTCGACAGACCTTCATGGGTCTCATACATCTTTTCGCCCACGGTCTCGTAGTCGCCTGCGTTGAGGGCATCACACACTGCAAGCACGCGATCAACCTCACCAAGAACGTATTTTGCACGACGGTAGTCAACCTCGCTCACCTTGTCTTTCACTGCCTCCAGGTCTTCCCATGTGCAGTCACGCAGTGTCTCTGCTTCAGGCTTGAATGCCTTGATGGCAGCAACCACGTTTTCGCAGCTCTGACGGCGGTCGTTGTAAGGACTGCCCACGAGTTCGTGCTTAACGCATGAGTTGATGAGCACCAGCTTGTAACCCTTTGGATTCCATGGGAAATACTCGTGTTCGCCCGAGCGGCAGTCGAGACGCATGAGGTTGCCTTTCTTGCCAAATACCGATGCAAACTGATCCATGATGCCACACTTCACTCCGATGTAGTTGTGCTCGGTGGCCTGACCTACCTTGGCGAGGGTCATCTTGTCAATCTTGCCACCTCCGAACAGGTCGTTGAGTGCAAAGGCATAGCAGCTTTCGAGGGCTGCGCTCGACGACATGCCCGAGCCGAGAGGTACGTCGCCTGCAAAGGCTGTGTCGAAACCTTCTACAGGCACACCCAGCTTCATCATTTCCTTTGCCACACCGAAGATGTAGCGGAAGTGAGTGGCGCGTGGACCCTTCTCATCGTCGAGGGAGAATTCATAGTAGTCTTTCAAGTCGATGGAGTAAGCGCGGATGTTGCGTGTTCCGTTAGGCTTGATCTCAGCAATCATACCTTGCTGTACTGCACCTGGAAATACGAATCCTCCGTTGTAGTCGGTGTGCTCACCGATAAGGTTGATACGTCCAGGTGCTGCATAAATTGTTCCTGTGGTGCCGTCAAAGTGCTTGATGAAACGGCTGCGTACGTCGTCGATAGTTAGTTTCATAATCGTTTACTATTTTTTGTTAATATTTATTGTTTGCTGTTGGCTGGTGGATTGTTTATCATTCCACTCCAAACTTATATATTGTCTTTTGTGTATATTTCTCTCCAGGACAGAGCACCACTGATGGGAAATAAGGGCGGTTAGGGCTGTCGGGGAAGTGTTGTGCCTCGAAGCAGATGGCACTGCGGCGTGGATATGTGGCACCATGAGTACCTGGCTGGCCTGTGCCCCAGTTGTCGGTGTAGCATTGCACACCTGGTTCGGTGGTCCATACCTCCATGGTGCGTCCCGTGTGTGGTTCCACTATCTTGGCAGCAAAGCTGAGTTCGCCCACTTCCTTCTTGTTGAGAACATAGCAGTGGTCATAGCCGGCACCGTTCTTTATCTGAACATGGTCGGCATCGATGTCACGGCCTACAGGCTTTGGCTTGCGGAAGTCGAACGGAGTGCCTTCGACAGAGTCTATTGTTCCGAGTGGAATTGCTCCCGGGTCGATTGGAATATAGTGGTCGGCATTGATTTGGCAGATGAGGTCGTCGATAACAGGAGTTGGGTTTGCAATACCTGCCAAAGCAAAATATCCGTGATTGGTAAGGTTAATGACTGTTTTCTTGTCGGTGGTTGCTTCGTAGTCAATCACCAGTGCGTTGTCGTCGTTGAATGTAAATGTGACGGTGATGTCGAGGCGTCCAGGGAAACCTTCCTCCATATCTTCTGATACGAGATGAAGCTTCAGTGTCTGTG
>CAMHPM010000222.1 GCA_946187025.1 uncultured Prevotellaceae bacterium | reverse complement strand
CTCATGCAGCAGAGCATTGGCCGCACAGAGGTGATAATCGACATGTATCGTGAAATCAACGGCCGCACAGACGTGTGGGTGGGTCTGTCGTACGATGGCAAACGTGCCCGTGCCGACATCCTGAAGGCATTTGAAAACGAGAGTGCAGAACTGAAGGGTAAACTGTCAAAGCTGCTCGGCGAATAAGATGAGAGTGAAAAGAACCTTCAAGCAACGACTGCTTAAAGACTTGCAGGTGACCCTTCTGGCCGCAGGCTTGATGGCGTTCTTTGTACTCATCGCTACATCGATAAAACCGCTCAACCCGATGAAGCGGGCGTTGGAGAACTTCTCGTTCACCGACATCTACTACGAAATCCTGCGCGACTCGGGCGACCCCGATACCAGCCGCGTCATTACGATCGTGGATCTCACACGCCTCACCAACCGCACCGACATAGCAAACACCCTGCGCGACATCGAAGCAGCAGGACCGAAGGTGGTGGGAGTGGATTGCTGTTTCGACAACGAAGGTGAAGACCTCGACGGAAACTATGCGATAACCAGTGTGGCCGAAGACTATGACAACATAGTGTGGGCACTGAAAATGCTCGACCACAGCGGCAACGACAGCATAGGGTGGACGAAAGAGATACACTCGTTCTTCGCTCATTTCGTCGATATCACCGAGGGAACCGTAAACATGCCACGCACCCTCTACGACCCGACGAAACGCACCCTGCCAATCAGCGAGCGATTTCAGGGAGTGGACAAGCCGTCGATTGCGGTGCAGGTGGCAAATGCCTACGCAGGAAAAGACGTGACCTACGGACGGACAGGCGACATAAAAATCAACTTCTCGCCAACCGTGTTCCGCGTGTTGCAACCCGAGGAAGTACCGAAACACCCCGAACTCATATCCGACCAGATAGTGATGTTCGGAGCAATGTATGAAGATGCCGACACACACTGGGTGCCGGGCGGAAAGATTGCAGGAGTGGAACTGCTGGCATACAGCATACAGACACTCATCTACGGAAACGAGTTCAAGACACTGAGCAAACCATTGTACTGGATTATTTCGTTCCTGCTCGTGCTGCTGGCACAGATAGTAGTGGGCTACTTCGTGGATTGGACATGGAACTCGGAGAACATCATACTGAAGTTCCTCGTAGGCTCAACCTACACCATCAACATGCTGCTGGCCGTAGTATCGGTGGTGTTTGTATATATAGGCTTCCGTGTGTTTGCCTACTACAACATAAGTTTCAACATGGCATGGGTGCTGTCGGTCATCGCGTTCCTCGGAACCGCCCGACTCATGCATACCTCGATCATCAACTACAAAAAAGCAAAGGCCAGAAAACGTGAAGAGAAACAGGCCGCAGCAATCAACCAACAATGAAACAAAGCACAAGACTGATAGCAATAGCCGCCCTTGCCATGCAGGCAATAGGGCTTACAGCCCAGAACTTGCAGACATACCACGTGGTGGGCGACGTGACCTACATGAAGGACGGCAGCAGCCAACCGCTGGTGATGCAAACCATTGTGACACCATCGACCGTGGTGAACGTGCCCTACGGAGGAAAGCTGGAACTCATCGACCCCACCAACTCCAAGCGCATAACCATTAGCCAGCCGGGAAAAGGAACGGTGGAAGTGCTGTCGAAGGCCGAAGGCAACACCGTGGCCAACGTGTCGGAACGATATGTGGCATACGTGAAAAACCAGATGACGAACAAGGGACTGACAGCTCAGAAACGCTATACCGACTTCGCAACTGTGACACGTGCCGTGGAGCAATACGTGGAAGAGAACCAGAAACCAAAGACCTTTGCCGACCGTTTCAACGAATTCAAAGACCGCACACGCAAGGAATACGACGAATTCCGCAGGAAGAACAACGAGACATACGCCAACTTCGTGCGTCAGGCATGGCAGAAGATAGGTGCCCAACCACCAATCGAGGTGAAACACAGAGAGGAACTGAAGCCGGTGGTATATAACGACACCACGACCACCGACCGCCTGAGGATATTCGGCGCGAAGGAACGCGGAGTGGAAAAAGTCGTGAGATTCCAGAAAGAAGAACTGGAGGTGCTGCGCGACAAAAAGCAACCGAAACCGGCTACACCGGAGAAGAAACTGACACTGCCGTCGCAGAAAGAACCGGACATTCCAATCGAGAAGGTGGAAGTGCCAGAACCTATGCAACAATATGCAACCATGCCAGTCGATTTCTACGGACAGGAACTAAGCGTACACATCGACGAGACAAAACGACTCCACCTCGGAGCCATAACCCCCGACAACGTGGCCGACATACTGCAGAAGCAGCTATCGACCAAATACTACGACAACCTGCTCATCGACTGCCTCAACATACGCAGCAAGCTGAAACTGTGTGACTGGGCATACATGCTCTTGCTGGAGAAGGTGGCAGAGGAATTCTGTGGAGAGAATACCAACGAAGCAGAACTCATGCTCGGCTATCTGCTCTACCAGTCAGGATATAAGGTGAAGTTCGCAACCGACAACGACAACCGCCTCTACCTGCTCATGGCATGTCAGCACATCATACTGAAACGCGGATACTACGTAATCGACAACGACAAATACTACCTGCGCAACGCGGCCGACGACTACAGCAAGGCACTCTACATCTGTCCGGCATCGTTCCCGCAGGAGAAAGCGCTGTCGCTCTATGTGCCATACTCACAGCAGCTGAAGGGTGAGATGACACCAGTGCGCCATCTGGCATCAAAACGCTACCCAGACTTCGCACTCGATGTGTCGGTATATAGATCGCTAATCAACTTCTACAACGACTTCCCGCAAGGATTCATCGACCCCGAAGAATACAAACGGTGGCTGGCATATGCCGAGGCTCCGTTCGACGAAGACCTCAAGAATAAACTCTACCCACAACTGCATAAGCAACTCGACAACCTGCCGGAACTCGAACAAGTGGAACGAGTGCTCAACCTCATACAGACATCGATGCCATACGCATACGACGACCAGGTGTGGGGAGGCGACCGCCCGTTCTTTGCCGAGGAAACACTCTTCTACCCGGGATGCGACTGTGAGGACCGCTCGATACTCTTCACACGAATCGTGCGCGAAGTGCTCGGATTGAAGTGCGTACTCGTATATTACCCGGGACACCTCGCTGCAGCAGTCAAGTTCAACAATACCGACAAGTTCAATGCAGAGGGTGGTGCTGCACAGTATTTGCTCGATGGAGAAACATACACACTGTGCGACCCTACATACATCAACGCACCGGTAGGTGCTGAGATGGATCAGTACAGAGGACAGAACAATGCAATACTCATCCCACTCGAGCTGAAATAGTGAAATCGTGGCATTATGAAATTACATATATTAGATATTATGAAGGATAAGATACTATTGCTCCTGGCCATGTTGCTGATGGCGTCAAACCACTGCATGGCACAGAAAATCGTTAAGACAGAAGGCTCGGGAAAGTTTGTCGTTCACGAGAACGACCGTATCACCCTTGTGCAGGCGAAAGAAGAATGCGAGATTGCAGCAAAGATCGATGCTCTGCAAAAAGCTTTCGGTCAGCAGGTGAAACAAGAAGACTATATAATGGATACAGAAACCGACGGTGTTGCATCTTCGAGTATGCGTTTTGAGATGATGGCTTCTACAATAGGTGATTGGATCAGAGATACAAAACCAGCCAAGTTCACAGCCCGGTTTGAAGGCAGCAACCTTGTGCTCGAGGCCGAAGTATATGGCGAAGTTCGCGAAGTGATACAAGCCAAGCCTTCGTTTACCTACAAAGTGCTGGCCGGAGGTACAACCGACAGCTACGAGAACAATAAGTTCAGGAACAAAGAACGAATCTACATCACATTCCGTGCTCCTGCAAGCGGATATGTGGCAGTATATGCATGGCATGGCGACGACCAGGTGAGCACGTTCATCCCGTTTGGTACCGACTACTACAAGGTGGAAAGCGGACGCAGATATACGTTCTTCGATCGCAACAGTGGCTCCGACCTGCC
>CAMHPM010000221.1 GCA_946187025.1 uncultured Prevotellaceae bacterium | reverse complement strand
AGGCTGATACCAAGTCGTCCACCTACCTTCCACTGGTGTATTGATCCCATCACACCCATGAAAGGCTCATATTCATGTTGGAAGTGAACGAAAAGAATCTCGTTGCATGGCGCGAAACTCACACCTGCATACAGATACTTGTAGGTGAGGTTCAGGTTGTAGCTGTAGTCGGTGTTCATGTGTTGCCATGCACTGCCATGATACATGTTGATGGATGCTCCAAAGGTGACTGATGACAACGCATCGCGCCACGACACAATGCGGAATGGCGAGGTTGAAGGGCGCAGTGTTGAATCGGCTGCCACTGCGGTTTCATCATCCTCGTCGTCATACTCTTCTTCGTCGTCGTATGAGCGGGAGTATTGTTTGGTGTTGAGTACGCTCCAAGGCAGTATGTGGTCGCCTTCGTATGTACCGACTATGGCAATGGGTTTCTCGTTAGGGAATGGCGCACATAGGCGCAGCACCTTGTAGTCGCCGGTGAGTCCGACTACACGGAATTGATAGGCCACACCTTCGTTGTATGCCCTCACTTCGAGTATGATACCTGGCTTGACGCCGAGCTGAATGCGATTGTATGTGTCGCTGAATGTTTTCAGTGCAGCATCGCGATTCTCGACCGACTCGTGCAGGTCTTTCTCGTCCTGACGGAGGTCGATGTCTATCTTTCCGAAGGAGTAGCGACGGCCGTGTGACTTGACATCCACGCCGATTTCTTTGTCAACCAAAAGCCTTGCACCCTCATAGACCCGTATGGTCATGTTGCTTGGTACTACAAACTTGCGAATCCATTTCTGTTCGCGGTTGGTGTTGAGCTCGACCCTGACAATTCCGTTGGGCGAGGTTACCCTGTATTGTGCATTGATAGGCTGTAGAATGCACATCAGGGTGATGATAGCTATTAAAATCTTTCTCATAACGTAAAAGGTTTAAGTTTATAAATAATATATCATTTTAGTATATTCTACTGAATTATTTGCTACGATAGAGTCTGAAGCCAGGTTGGCTTTATTTGTTTGGCATTGTGAGCCGGGGTCAGTCTATCTCTCCACTTCCGTAGCAGAGATGATGGTCGGTGTCGTATATCACACAGAACTGTCCGGATGCCACGCCATGGATGGGCTGGTCGGCATCGAGATGCCACGTGCCGTCTGAGTCTTGATGCACTTGTCCTGAAAGGAACTCTGGTGTATGGCGTATCTTGAATGTGACGGGGTGACGTTGGGATATTGTAGATTGGGTGGTTGAAGTCTTTTGTCCTTCGTCCCATGGGTTTTCGGTAATGAAGTGGAAGTCGTTCATCTTGATGTGCGACTTATACACTCGCTCTGGGTCGTAGCCGTGACTGACGAAGAGTATGTTTCGTTTCAGGTTTTTCTTCACCACAAACCACGGACCGCCGCCGAATCCAAGCCCCTTGCGCTGACCTATGGTGTAGAACCACAAGCCGCGGTGTTCGCCTATCTTGTGGCCTGTCTCTATCTCGCGCACATCGCCAGGATTCTCGCCCAGATGGCGTTTGATATACTCGCGGAAATCTACATTACCCAAGAAGCAGATGCCCTGGCTGTCCTTACGCTGTGCGTTGAGCAGTTTCTCCCGTTCTGCAATGGCACGCACCTCGTGCTTCCACAGGTGACCTATGGGGAACATGAGTTTCGATACCTGCAACGATGTTATTTGCGAGAGGAAGTCGGTCTGGTCTTTCACTGGGTCGGGACTTGTAGAGAGCCATGTCTTGCCATCAATCACTGTTGTTGTAGCATAATGTCCGGTGGCAGTGAAGTCGAACTCACGGCCAACAGCCTCCTCAAATGCGCCAAACTTGATGAGGCGGTTGCACATCACGTCGGGGTTGGGCGTGAGGCCCAGCCGTGCTTTGTCCATGGTGTACCACCTTCTCCCAGTAGTCTTTGTGGAGGTCAACCACATCAAACCGGCAGCCAAACCTACGTGCAAGCCACTGACATATCTCCACGTCTTCCTCGCTCGTGCAGTTCCACTCCTTGTCGTGCTCGGGACCTATCTTTATGTAAAACAGGTGCGGGTCAAATCCTTGCTCCTTCAGCATCCACACGCTGACGGCCGAATCGACTCCTCCTGATACTAATGCTGCAACAGACTTCATAAATTAAATGACCCTCTCTGTCCTTCGGACATCTCTCCCTTTATGGAGAGAGCCATGCGGAGAGAAAAGAGATAATTAATAAATAATAATGAATGATGAATAGCGAATGCTCCCTGTCCTGATGATACTCCCTCCCTGGATAGCGCTCCCTCCCCATAGAGGGGGAGGGCTGGGGAGAGGGTCCACCCTCCCCTTATTTCGACAGCTCCAGCATCTTGTTGATTGGTCGCACTGCCTTCTCAGCTATGGCTGGGTCAACTACGATTTCGGGGCTCTTGGTGAGGAGGGCTTTGTGTAGCTTCTCGAGGGTGTTGAGGCGCATGTAGCTACATTCGTTGCATGAGCATCCGATGCCTTCGGTCACTTCGGGCGGTGCCGGATAGAAGGTCTTGTCGGGACTTGCCAGCTGCATCTTGTGCAGGATTCCGCTCTCGGTAGCTACGATAAACTCACGGGCATCGCTCTCGGTCGAGTACTTCAGCAGGCCGGCTGTAGAGCCGATTTCGTCGGCCACGGCTTGTATGGCAGCAGGACATTCGGGATGTACCAGCACCTTGGCCTCGGGATGCTCGGCCTTGAGTTGCAGTATGGCCTGTAGCGAGAAGCGACCGTGCACATGACAGCCACCATTCCACAGCAGCATGTCGCGGCCGGTGATGGAGTTGATGTATGCTCCGAGGTTCTTGTCGGGACCGAATATGAGTTTCGCATCCTTGGGATAGCTATCGACCACACGGCGTGCGTTCGAACTTGTCACCACCACATCGCTCAGTGCCTTCACCTCGGCAGTGGTGTTCACATAACTCACCACCTTGTAGCCCGGGTGCTCGTCGATGAATGCCTTGAGGTCGTCGGCACGGCAGCTGTCGGCCAGTGAGCATCCAGCGGCAAGGTCGGGCACGATGACTTTCTTGTCGGGACATAGTATCTTGCATGTCTCGCCCATGAAGTGTACGCCACACATCACTATGATGTCGGCTTCGGTCTTGGCTGCCGACTGTGCCAAGGCGAGCGAGTCGCCCACGAAGTCGGCTATGTCCTGGATGTCGGGTTCGGTGTAGTAGTGTGCCAGGATTACTGCATTCTTTTCACTACGCAGGCGCAGTATCTCAGACTTTAATTGTTCGCGTTCCATTTGCTTTTATCTTTATTTTCTTATTTGTTCCGTTGTAATATACTGTCGTGGTTCCACCACGTTTCGATGTTATGGTGAATGTCTCTACCCTGCCCTCGTGCCACTTCATATCGACCACGAATCCTCCTCGTGCACAGATGCCTCGCACCGAGCCGTCAGCCCACTGTCGTGGCAGTGCAGGCAGCAGGGTGATGGTTTCGTCGGTCGATTGCATGAGCATTTCCACCACACCGGCCGTGCCGCCGAAGTTGCCGTCGATCTGGAACGGTGAGTGGGCATCGAGCAGGTTGGGATATGTTCCGCCACCTGTTATGCGGTTCTCGCCCCTGTAGTTGTCGGGACTGATGTAGCGCAACAGTTTTCGATATATATGGTATGCGCCCTCTGCGTCGTGAAGGCGTGCATATAGGTTGACACGCCATCCGGTGCTCCATCCCGTGGTGTTGTCGCCTTTCATCTCGAGGGTCTTGGCACAGGCACGTCGCAGCGAGTCGAGTAGCGGAGTCGAGCCCGATGCAGGGTCGAGCTCGAGCTGATGCCCTGGGTACAGGCCGAAGAGGTGGCTTTGATGGCGGTGGTGAGGGTCTTGGTCGTCCCAGTCGTGATACCATTCCTGCAGGTTTCCACGCCGTCCGATACGATAAGGCAACAGCCTGATGAGGGTGTTGTCAATGTCGTTACAGAGTTTTGCATCGACACCAAGCCTGCGTGCTGCCTCACGTGTGTCGGTAAGGCATTCGCGTATCATGGCAACATCGGCTGTGCCGCCATAGAGTGTGGCTCCGTCGT
>CAMHPM010000220.1 GCA_946187025.1 uncultured Prevotellaceae bacterium | reverse complement strand
GGTGTGGCAACGGATTGAAAATAACTGCTTTTTTTGCTGTTTTCTGTGTGAAAATATTGTTGCGTGAGAGAAAGTTTGTATATTTGCAACTGAATTCTAACTATTCGATAGTCGAAAACTTAAATCAAATTATTAAAGTTTATGAGCAAAAAATTACTCTTATCCCTTTTCATGGGAATGGCATCGTTTGGCCTGATGGCTCAGACGTATGTGATTACTGAGGACCTCACAGCCTCTAAATTGCAGAATGCCGACTTCAATGCCGACGAGCCGGTGACTCAGTTGATCCGGACGTATGACTACGACATGACCGATGCCGGTGCAGGCTCGGGCGAGGAAGGTGCAGTTGCCCTTTACGGCCAGCAGCCGGTGACGGGCTGGATTGCAGCCAACCCAACCGACAATATCAAGGTATCGGAATCATCGGCCAGTCCTCGCGAGGACAGCCCGGCCGTAAACCAGCGTGCGGGTGGTGTGTTTGCACTGCAAGACGATACATCGGAAGAAGAAATTCCAGGTCTCGGTGGTGCCTATTATCCTCCGTATCAGATGGGCGAAAACGCAGGCAAGGTGCTCGGATATGTTGCCGTGTGGGGCGCTACCATACGCTACTATCAGGAGGTGGAACTGCCTGCCGGTGCCTACATGATGATTGTGAACTACCAGAACACGGGTGGCGGTACAACTGCATCGAAGAGCTACAATGGATTCATTGCCGAGGATGGCACTGAATACCTCTCAGCCAACAAAACCTACCCTGTGACTTCGGGCAATATTGATGAATGGAGCGAAGACACTATCGTGTTCCAGCTGGCTGAAACGACAAAAGGTCAGATTAGCCTCGGCTACAATTTTGGTAGCGGTTCAGGCTCAGCTCCACACATGTTTATCGACCATGTGAAGCTCTATTCGATTGATGCCAAAACACTGGAGCAACAGAAGATTGACGAGGCAAAGGCCGAACTCCTGAAGGTCATCGAAATCGGTACGGCTTACGGAGTGGATACCAGCAAATCGAAGGCTGTGTATGACAATGCCAAGGCTACACTCGACGAGGTGCTGGCTGCCATCGAAGAGCAGAAAGCCATCAACGAGACTGGTATCACCGACCTCTCGGAGTACTTCATCACCAACCCTCACTTCTCGATTGACGACCCGATTGATAATGGTAGCTGTACTTACGACTACGACATGGAGAAAAACGGAACGACCTACTTCGGTTCACAGCCAATCACGGGATGGACGACATATCGTGAGAGTAACAACATCCTCGGCGACCGCAACCGTATTGAGAACGGACGTGCCAGCGGTGTGTATGCAATAGGCGACAGCACATGGCTAGGTGCCAAGGCATTCCTGCCACCTACAACCATGTCTGACGGCAGCAGCGAAGGCAGGGTGCTCGGATTCGTGACATGTTGGAGCCTGACTGTGCAATACACCCAGCCAGTGGTTCTGCCTGCAGGTCAATACACCCTCTCTATCTCTTACTTCAACTCGGGTGGTTCACAAGCCATTGCTCGTAACCTCATGGGATTCGTTGCCGACAATGGTGATGAACATTACTTCACACGCACTCAGTTCCCTGTTGGCTCATGGGTGAAGGAGAGCATCGAGTTCACTCTCGATGAAGAGACTTCGGGCTACTTCTCGCTCGGCTATGCAGCCACCAACACTGGTTCGGGCAACATGCCACACTTCTTTGTCGATGGATTCTTCCTTTCATACATAGGCACAGGATTCGACCCGTCGCTCTTCGCACTGCGTGCAGCAATTGCATCGGGGCAGAAACTGCTTAACGAGACATTCAACGAAGATATGAAGGATAAGCTGCAGGCAGCAGTCGATGCAGCTCAGGAACTGTCGGACGCTGACAGCAAAGACCAGGAAGCCAACCGCGAGGCAACCACCGCCATCTCCAGCATGATTGCCGACGTGAATGCAAATATCGATGCATACATACGCCTGCAGGAATTCTACGACGTGACCCTCAACGACAAGATGGAAGAGTATAACGAGTCATTCCCTGCTCTCTACGACCGCCTCGGTCTGCTGCAAGACGAGATAATGGAGGCTCTCTCCGACTACAACTGGACAACTGCACAGATTAATGAAGCCATTGCTTCACTCGACGGTATCATACGCGAGGAGACACAGAAGGCTTGGGACGAGGCAGTGGAGTCGGGTGAGAAGCTCGACGAGAACTTCGACATCACTCTACTCTTCGACCAAATGGCATACACTTACAGCACTTCAGCTGTGTCGAACACCAACATTCCTGACAAGGAGTGGCAGTATGGTTCGGCTTCCAACTTCAAGACTCAGTATGGTACGGCCGAGGTGTGGAACCAAAGCCCATTCACCGTGAGCCGCACACTCACCAACATGCCTGCTGGTACATACACCATCACTACCAAAGCATTCTATCGTGTGGCCGACAACACAACCAACTACACAGCCTATAATGGCGAGGAAGAACTTCCAAACGCATACGTATTTGCAGGAAGCTCAAAGACTCCTATCGTTAACGTAGCCGAACTTGCAACCAATGCCGACAACGCTGTTACAGGTGCTACGGAAATCACAATCGACGACGAGGGTAACACCCTGTTCGTGCCAAACTCTCAGGCTGGTGCCTACGAAGTGTTCAATAGCGAAAACTATGCTGAAGTGGTGACTCGCTCGGTATCTACAGTGCTTGTCGAACCAGGCGACCTCACATTCGGTGTGAAGACCGACGAGGCTCTGCAGGGCAACTCTTGGGTTATCTGGTACGGATTCACCATCTCATACAACGCAATCGACCAGCAAGTGCTGAGCGACGAGCTCACAACCATCGTGGCCGACCTCAAGGCATATGTTGAAGAGAACGAAGAGAACTTCATGACCAACCCTGTGATTGAAAGCAGCAAGACAGTGCTTGCCGAAGCAGAAGCTGTAGATCACAACGACGTGGAGGCAATGAGTGCCGCCGAAGTGAAGGTGAACGAAGCACTTGCAGCTGCAAAAGCCAACGTGGCCCTCATGACAACTGCTGGGTCGGCTATCGACTCGTTCTACGAGGCTGTTGAAAGCGCTACAGATGCATCTCAGACAGCACTTGCTGCTGCTGCCGAACTTATCGACAAGGCTGAAGGCGTGAAGGACATGAGCGAGGATGATATCCGCACCATGATCGACGACATGACCCTCGTAAAGGCTATGCTCAACAACCCTGAATATGCGGGTGCTACCGACGACAACCCAATCGACTTCACTGTACGTGTCGTGAACAACAGCTTCGAGACTGGCGACACATCTGGCTGGACATACAACACACGTGCTTCGGGCGATACAGGTGCAAGGGACAACACCAACGCAACTTATACTGTAGAGAATGCCGACGGTGCATACGTGTTCAACACTTGGAACAGCAGTGCAGTTGAAGAAGGCTTCTGGCTTGCTCAGGAAATCGTAGGACTCCCTGCCGGTACATATCAGCTCGATGCACTCCTCGCATCCTACCTCGGCAACACAATCACCATCTCTGCTGCAAACGGAAGCAAGGACTACACGATGGAGAACGATAAGGAAGTTGCCGCCGAGGCAAGCATCATCTTCACCGTTGCTGAAGGCGAGAGCGTCACAATCAAGGTAGCCAGCGAAACATGGTTCAAGGCCGACAACTTCATCCTCACTTACTTCGGTACAGAAAGCTCGAAGGAGCCAACCGTAGGTATCGAGGCAATCGAAGGCACGGCAAATGAAAAATCAGTTGACGGTAAATCAATCTACAACCTCAACGGCCAACGTCTTGCTGCTCCTCAGAAAGGCATCAACATCATTGGCGGCAAGAAAGTGCTGGTTAAGTGAGAGCAAGGCCAAGCTTGCTTGAGCATTGCCGAACGTGAAGCACTAAGACGTTAGTCAAAGTGCTGGTTAAGTGAGAGCAAAGCCAAGCCTGCTTGAGCATTGCCGAACGTGAAGCACTAAGACGTTAGTCAAAGTGCTGGTTAAGTGAGAGCAAAGCCAAGCCTGCTTGAGCATTGCCGAACGTGAAGCACTAAGACGTTAGTCAAAGTGCTGGTTAA
>CAMHPM010000219.1 GCA_946187025.1 uncultured Prevotellaceae bacterium | reverse complement strand
TTTTTAAAAGATCATAAGTATAATAAGCGGGTACTTAGTCAATACATACAATGGTTGCAGCTCCATTTTTATTACGCAAAAGCACCTTGATCGTCCCATCTTTTGCACCTTCTGCAATAATATCTTGAACTGAATTCGGATTGGCCCCACTTCGGCGAATAATATCGGCAACATGAACTTCGGCTTTTCCACGCAGGTAATCATAAACCTTCTGCACATCGACATTTCTATCAGAAGAAATGTCTTGATGTCCAAACCTGCGCACCAAGTGCTCTGTAGTCTGTGTCTCATTCATGTTTCCTGTGGCAGATAGTTCAGGCTGGTCAAGCTTTTGCTGAAGTCTCCTCCACCACGCTTTTTGCTCAAAATGAGTCATTGTCGATGCATGTGCCAGCTTATGCATCAGTTTGGTGTGATGACGAATGTTATATTCCAGAAATAAATATGTGCCCCATACAAGCACTATTCCCACAACAATGACAAGATACAACTGGAGTTCGATATCAGCATTCAATAATACTGAGAAGCCCCACACCGCAACAACTGTCAGATTTATCAGGATCTCGCAAAGAGTTGTCACGAAATGACTTATTCCAGCCCTGATAAAAGCATGATGCAAGTGCGTCTTGTCGGGCGAGAACGGACTCTTGCCATTAATCATCCGCTGAGCCATAACTCTCAACGTGTCGGCAACCGGCACGCTCATGATGGCCAAAGCAAGTGCGATGAGATTTACTTTTACCGTAGATGCATAGTATCCGATTCCGTATTTACTATGTAACATACATATAGTAAACCATGTAAGCAACACCCCCATTATCATTGTTCCGGCATCGCCGATAAACATACGGCTACGCTTACCAAACACATTATGCACGAAGAAAGGTATAATTGCAAAGGCCATAGAGAATGCAAGAATAGCATTACTCCGGTCGTGCGAACGAAGGAAGACAACACCAAAGAGCAAGCTATAAACCATGCACAAACCACTCGAAAGTCCGTTTACACCATCAACCATATTAATGGAATTAATTATTCCAACCCCAATAAACACAGTTAACGGGACACCGATTCTCCACGAGAATGCTTCTATTCCCCATACGCCATGGAATGTATCGATACATGCTCCGGCACCATATATCATACCGAGCATCGTGATGACTTCAATTATAAGCCTTATAGTCGGGCTCAACCCGACAGTATCATCAACAAAGCCAATAAACAGCATCAGTATCATTGCACATATCGGTACCATCACGATACCACTCTGACTCGAGAACAAGACAGCCTGTGATGTTATGCCAACAAAAACACCAACGACCATGCCGAAGAATACAGCCAATCCGCCAAGAATCGGCACAGGTGTCTTCTGCAACTTTCTCGCATCCGGGTTATCAACGATGTTCTTCTCCTTAGCGATGCGTAGTATCTTGAAGTATATCCAATTTACCGCCATCAGCGAAGCAATGGCTGATATGATAACTAAAACAATGATCTTTAACATTTTTCAAATATGTTTTTATTTTACTAATGTTCGCCACGTTTTCCATATCGGACTCCACAACGTCTCTTCAGGATATTGACTCACGAATCTGAAATCATGTGAAAGCCTGACCGACGTACGTTTCCACAGAGGCGCATTCTTATTGTATGTATTTCGTTTATCAAACTTGCCGAAGTTGCCCGACATCATTATTTCTTTCAGGAGGAAACGTCCGCGTTCTTCGTCGGGCTCGGCCAGCATGAATGCACGATCCAGTCCAAACACTCGTTGCATCACCCACATCACGGCTCGTGCGAAACCCACCATCTTAAACTCCCTGAGCAACTTCATACTTTCTGCTTTCTCTTCTTCAGTACATCCCTGGCACAGCACAAAGTAATAATCCATTATCTGTCGCATACCGATACCTTCGTTGAAGAGGTGGCGGTATATATGGTTGAGTATATAAATGCGATTGAACTCAATTGTAGGCACATGGATACTGGCACCATTGACATCAAGTGTGGTTATGCAAGTTGATTTACACTCCTCAAACCACCGTTGCATCCTGCGGTTCACCACCATATCGTTCATCCATGACGGTGTGAAATGCAGTTCAACCTCCACACCTTCTATCTTACCGGCATCCACATGGTGATAAAGCATATCGCCTACCTTACCGTACTTCTTCGCAAACTCAATCACATCCTTCCGTGGCGCATCAATCCACAAATCGAAATCACCACCCTGTCGCAATTCCGGTCGAGGATAGAGACAAGCCATCCCAAGCCCTTTTAGCAGACAATAATGCAATCCTTCTTTCTCAATCAAGGCCACAACCTTTGGCAACTGTTGTTGCTGGAAAGCATAGTTTCGTTCACATGCAGCCTGCACCGCAGCCCACTGATACGACCATGAAGGCAAGTCCTGCCCCGACTGGCTCCACCATTTTTCAAAGCCCGTGAAGGTGATGCCTGCAATCGATTGGCGTATTGCCTCACGATAAAGCTTACGCCCCTCCGGCTCACTTATGTTTGCGGAGAAGTCACTACGCAGTCCTATAGACGCTTGAATCAGTTCGAAGAATAAAGATACTTTCATCTGTCAAGATTGCATACTATGTCAGTATAGTTGAGCGTATTGCTTTGCAACAATTTCCCATCTGTAGCGTCGTTCGGCAATTTCCCTCATTGCCGTCGCATCAGCTGCGAGTTCTGACTCTGATGTCGCTTGTATATGCTGTCTGAGTGTTTCCTCATCGCTGAAATATAATGCTCTATTCTCTGTTGTGGCTCTGTTATACACCACATCGAAGGCAATGATTGGTATGCCGAACTGCATAGCCTCCACAAGCGACGGATTGGTTCCGCCAGCACTATGCCCGTGTATATACCACCTGGCATTCGAGCGCAACACGTACAACACATCCAAGTCGTAAATCGGTGGCAGAATATGTATGTTATAGTAGTGCGAATACTTGTTCTTAAGTTCAACTCCATACGCGCTCCTACCCCAATTTCCGACGAACACAAGTTGCTTGTCGCTTCCGGCAAAAGCATCCAATATCACATGGCAATTGTTTTCGGGCTCAATGCGACATACAGTTATTGCATACTGTTTATCAGCCAAGTCATATTTCCGCAGTGTTTCGGCTACCATATCTTGAGCTACATTGCGCAAAGCTTGGTCGCCACCATATGCAATCAACTCCGATTGCTTTCCATAAGTTTCCACTACATAATCGTATATACCCTTATTGTCGGAAACCACGACATCGGCACATCTAACCGCCACAGCTTCCGATGTTCTCAAAAACCATCGTGCCGCCTTCCCCCACTTGTCGCGTTTATGTTCCAACCCGTCGATATTTGCGACAATCCGTCCCCTGAATAACAAACGGAAGATTGGAAGGAAAATACATCCCGACACACCAAGAATCAGCACAGTATCATAGCCACGACCGACACACATCAACATCGAAACGATATCGTATGGTATGCTCTGAGCTCCGTTGGCATTTAAGAACGGCACATAAACAAGACGTGCACCTTTATATGACTTGAGCTTTTGTGAGTAACTACGAGCAGAACAGAACACGGAGAAGTCAGCATCTTCGTTGTAACTGATTATGTTTTCAACCAATGCTTCAAACCCACCGTAGTTGGCAGGTACACCTACCGTACCTATTACCGCAATATACCTTTTTTTGTGCATTTTCCACAATCAATACTTAACCGACCTTGTAAAGTTTTAATTTTCCAATTACCATACGTTCTATAAGGCAATACTTCACAACATGTGAAAAAATGATTGCTGTTAATAATGTTAAAATACATACAGTAATATAAGCCAAATGAATATTTGGAAAAAACTTTTCAAAATGAAAGTATGAAACAGCACGGAAACACATCATATGACATAAATATATCTCCATACTGATTGAACTTAAATAACGAAGAATCCTATTGCTCAATAAAACACCTTCATAACCAATTGCAAGACAAACCCATATAGACATAGTCAACAGAGTAACAATTACACCCGCAAAATCTGAGTTCCAATGTCCATACTCCCAATAAATAATAGTTAAAAGGATGCTCAAAATCCACCACA
>CAMHPM010000218.1 GCA_946187025.1 uncultured Prevotellaceae bacterium | reverse complement strand
GCGCATCTATTCAGGTACATTCACGATAGCATCGAGCGGCGCACCAATCACTTATGTCAAGTTTGAGACAGGTTCAAACTGGAACGTGACAACCGCTACAGGCACCCTCGACGGCAAGGAATGGAGCGGCAGTGCACAGTCGATTGATTTCGCAGTGTCGAAGAACACACAGATAAAGAGTGTGACCATCTCGACCGAAGGCGGCCACGTAGTGCTCAACACACTCTATAGCATCGACTTCAAGGCGTCGCAAGACGGATGGAGCATCGACAACAAGAGCATGGACGAAGCACTGAGCTATGTGTGGAAGGCTAACACAAGCTACGGATATGTAGCCAGCGCATACGTTGACAATGCGTCACATCCATCAGAGTCGTGGATTGTTTCGCCAGTGTTCGACCTCTCAAAGGCTTCGGGCCTCGAACTCACCATCAACCACGCAGGCAATAAGTTTGCAGGCAAGGTGTCCGACCAGGTGACATACTATGCATCGACCGATGAGGGTGGCACATGGAACAAACTCGAAGTAGCTACATGGCCTGCAGGCAACAACTGGACATTCGTTGAATCGACAGTCGATATAGCAGCTTATGCAGGCAAACCATCAGTGATGCTCGCCGTTGCATACGTGAGCACAACCGAGAGTGCAGGTACATACGAACTCGACCAGTTCGTTATCAAGGGAACTGGCGAGATCAGTGTGAAAGTGCCACAGACAGAAGGACCTACCATCACACCAGCTACAGGCACTTACACCGAAGACCAGACTGTGACCATCACCGACCCTTCGGGCAACAACTACACAATCTACTACACCGTCGATGGCTCAGAACCTGAGAACGGCGGCGAGAACTCAGTGCTCTACGAGGGTCCGTTCACTGTGAGCAAGACCACTACCGTAAAGGCATCAACCTACGACGACGATGACAACCTCGTAGGTACTACCACAGTGGTAATTACCATCAACAAGACTGCAGTCATCGCAACAACAGCCGACCTCATCGCTGCATGTACTGCCACAAGCCAGAACGACGCTCCTATAGTATCGTTCCAGCCAACCAACCTGCTCGTCACAGGAGTCAACGGCTCCAACGTGTTCGTACAAGACGCAAAGGGCGCATTCCTGCTCTATGGCTCTGCATCAAACCTCAAGAAGGGCGACATCGTGAGCGGAACCATCGAAGGCAAGCTCTACAGCTACAACGGACTGCCAGAACTCTCAGTGAGCGACAAGTGGGCAAACATTAAGGTGGAAAGCCAGGGCAACGAAGTGACTGCAACCAAAGTTGCTGCTGCCGATATCACTGCTGCTGATGCCAGCCGCTTCGTGCGCTTCGAAGGACTTGCATTCGAGTCGCAGGAGACAGTGTCGAACAAAGTGAACTATACATTCTCCGACGATGACGGCAAACAAGTAGTGCTGCGCGACAACTTCAACAACCTCTCGGGCATCACATTCAACAGCTACAGCACATACAACCTCAATGTATTCGTCATTCCATTCCGCGAGACAATACAATACTATGCAGTAAGTGCCGACGACGTAGAGGCAATTTCCGACCTTGCCACACCAGAGTCGGGATGGGCAAGCCAGCATGTAGTGGTGACACTCGGTCAGGCAGTTGACAACACATTCAAGACCAACTCCGACGCAAGGGTGGTTTACACATCGTCCGACACCGACGTGGCAACAATCTCGGCCGACGGACTCATCACGGTTGTAGGTGCAGGTGTAACTACAATCACTGCAACCACCGATGTGACCGACAAGTTCATCGGCGACAGCAAGTCGTTCATACTGGCTGTTACATCAGGTGCTGACGGAACAGCAGACATGCCATTCGGCATCAGCGACGTGAAGGCACTCTATGTAGATGGCGACACAGTGAAGTCGGTATGGATAAAGGCTTATATCGTGGGTTATGCCAACGGTGCATTCAATGCAGAGAAGGTAGTGTTCGGCAGCGAAGAGGCACTTGCTTCGAACATCCTGATTGCTGCATCGGCCGACGAGACCGACTATCAGAACTGCATACCTGTGGCCCTCGAAAACAAACCGGCAACAGCAAAAGCCGTACGCGACACACTCAACCTCCAGGCACACCCTGAGAACCTTGGCCGTGAAGTATGGCTCAAGGGTAGCATCGTTAAGTATTTCGGCGTTGCAGGTGTGAAGTCGGTTGAAGAGATGAGCTTCACACAACCGGTGGCTGTCGAACCTGAAGACGTAAACGGCGACGGAACTGTTGACACTCAGGATGTACTGGCCGTATATGAGTTCATGCAGAACCAGAAGGAAGGCGACGAAGTCGGCAATTTCGATGTAAACGGTGACGGTGCAGCTGATACGCAAGACGTACTTGTCATCTATGAAAAGATGCAAAAACAATAATGCACACAAAACGTATTACATACCTGTTGATTGCAGCCATGACAGCCATAAGTGCTGTCATGGCTCAACCATCGTCGTCCTACTATAGGGGAGCCGACGGGAAGACACAGGTAGCGCTCAAACTGGCACTCAAAGACGTCATCTCCAGTCATAAGACCCTCACTTACTCGGGCGAACTGCCAAAATCATACGAGCTGGTATATTATCGCGACGACAACCACTCACAAGTATATGACATCTTCTCCTACGACACCTATTCTTATTCATCTACAAGCACCTGGAACAAGGAGCATGTAGTGCCCAACAGCTGGTGGAACGGAACGAGAAATGCCGCATACAGCGACATCTTCAGTGTCATCCCGTCGGAGAAAACTGCCAACAACCGCAAGAGCAACTTCCCAATCGGCACCGTTGCCACCACTACATGGACCAACGGATGCATCAAGGTGGGCAAGCCGGTGAGCGGACAAGGCGGCACGTATGGCAACGTGTTTGAGCCGGCCGACGAGTATAAAGGAGATTTTGCACGCATCTACTTCTATGTTGCCACATGCTACAGCGACATAGGGTGGGGCACCAACTCCAATGTGGTGAGCGAGATAACGAAAGAAGACTGGCCAACACTCAATCCATGGCTGTATAAGCTGCTGCTTAAGTGGCACAACCAAGACCCCGTGTCGGCAAAAGAGATACAGATAAACAACTCGGCCGAGTCTGTTCAAGGCAACCGCAATCCGTTTATCGACTATCCAGTGCTTGCCGATTATATATGGGGAACATACCAGTCGGTACCGTTCGACCTCTCAGCAGCAGTGCTCTATCAGCACATTAGCGGCGACGGTCCGGTCATCCCGGTAGAACCGGTCGATACCATCACACCGGTCACACCAGTCAACCCTGGCGATGTGAAGCCGGGCGAAATCCTGTTTGAAGAATACTTCGACGATTTGGCAGAAGGCGACAATGCCACGACATCCGGTTCGGGAACCTATTGGAGTGGTAACGAAAACTTCCCGCTCGTATCTGCCACCTATCAGGCAGGTGGAGCCGTCAAGCTCGCTACAAGTAAGAAGGAAGGATCGCTCACATCGCGCACCATCGACTACTCAGGAGGTGCAGCCGTTGTGGAACTGGCCGTGAAAGGCTGGTCGAGTGTGGAAGGACCAATCACCGTCAGTGTAGGCAGCCAGCAGGAGGAAGTGATATATAAGGCAAAGATGGCCGATCGGTTTGAAGTCGTGACACTCACCTTCACATCCGTGCCAGCCAATCCGCTACTCACCATCAAGTCACCATCGGGCAAACGATGCTTCATCGACTATGTGGTGATGTATAAGGGAGAAAGTACGACCACCATTCCTGGCGATGCAAACGGCGACAAAACAGTCGATACACAGGACGTACTGGCCGTCTATGAGTTCATGACCAGTCACGACGAAGCAGCCGACATAACGCCGTTCGACATCAATGCCGACGGAGCAGTCGATACACAAGACGTACTCACCATATACCAGTATATAGGAGGCGAGTAATAATCAAATCAAATCCTTTAACCACAAAAACAAACAATTATGAAACCTACAACCCACAGACACGCACTTGCCGCTGCAATCCTGTTCATGGCAGGAGCAGCCATATCGGCAACAGCACAGACAAAAGACTCGCAGGTGGTGGAAGAAGGCGGAACAGGAGCCTACAAAGCCATCATGCTCGAAGACGCAA
>CAMHPM010000217.1 GCA_946187025.1 uncultured Prevotellaceae bacterium | reverse complement strand
AAGCGATTCGCAGGATCAATGGATGTTGCTATTGCAATGATTTGTGAAGACGGTTCTATGTTTGGAGAGGAATACACACTTGTCAGTGTCGCCGATTATGTGCTCTCATGCATGAAGGCTCAGGGCGTTGACTCAAGTCGGCTCAACACGGTGAGCAACCTTAGTAGTACACGTGCATTGCGCGATATTACCAACCGATATGGCGGCACATACACCGCAGCAGCTGTGGGTGAGGTGAACGTAACTACAAAGATGAAGGAAGTAGGTGCTGTGATTGGCGGCGAAGGCAATGGTGGTGTCATCTATCCCGAGAGTCACTATGGACGTGATGCACTTGTGGGCATCGCTTTGTTCCTAAGCAATTTGTCGCATAAGGGATGCAAGGCCAGCGAGTTGCGCGCCTCATATCCCGACTACTTCATTGCGAAGAACCGTGTCGATCTCACTCCCGAGGTTGATGTGGATGCAATCCTTGCCAGAGTGAAAGAAATTTATAGGAATGAGCAGGTGAACGATATCGATGGAGTGAAGATTGATTTCCCCGACAAGTGGGTGCACTTACGCAAGTCGAACACTGAGCCTATCATTCGTGTATATAGCGAGGCTTCGTCGATGGATGAGGCCGATGCGTTGGGTAAGATAATCATGCATGTGATAGAAGAATGTGCAAAGTAGTCAGTACTTGAACCTTTGTACTGCCGGCATCTGACTTTGATGGATAATAAAAAAGTCTGCTAAGATATCCTTGGCAGACTTTTCTGTTTTTTATAAAAGCGTTTTTTTATTCGATAGTCTTGAAGTCATAGCCCTCGTCGCGTAGCCATTCAATTGACTCTGGTAGCGCTGTACGCAACTTGTCGATGCTCTTCAGCGAATCGTGGAAAGTGATAATTGACCCGTTGCGAGTGTAGCGCTGCACGTTTTTCACCACGTCAGCAGCATTAAGAAACTTCGAGTAGTCGCGAGTCACCACGTCCCACATCACAACACGATAATACTTCTTTAGCCAGTAATACACGCTATGCCGCAACCAACCGTGCGGTGGACGGAAGAGGTGTGCGTGAATCAATTCGTTAGCCTGATAGGTATTGATGATATAGGTGGTTGTCCAGTGTTTGAATGAGCCGAGGTGATTCATCGTGTGGTTACCGACCTGATGTCCTTCAGCCTTTATGCGCTCGAATAACTCGGGATACTTTCTCACGTTGTCGCCGACCACAAAAAAGGTCGCCTTAATGTTGTATCGTGCCAAAACGTCGAGGATAAACGGCGTTGCCTCGGGTATAGGTCCGTCGTCGAAAGTCAGGTAAACTGCCTTCTCGTTTGGGTTCATCCGCCATGTGGCGTGTGGATAGAACCATCTAAGCCATCGTGCAGGTTGTTCTACTAACATTACTAATCCTAAAGTGTAAAGTGGAAAATGTATAATAGGCAGTCGATTCTGCTTTCGGTTTCCACTTTACACTTGCGATATTTCGTTATTAATCCTATTCTGAGACGTAGCCTCCGCGTTGCTGATATATAAGCGAATAGCGGTTTATCTCATCATCGCGTTTCTCTGATGTCGATTGGTCGATTACTGCGCAGACGCGGTTGATCTCGAACATTATGCGCAGATTCTCAAGGAATCCTCTTTGTGCAAGCCCGAAGCCGGCATCATTGGCACTGATGTACCAGTCAATGTATTGCTTCGAGTTGTTGTAGATTGCATCGACATACTTCTTTGCATTTTCCTTGTCGCCGATTTTGGCATAGGTCCATGCAAACTCTATTCCGCCGATGTAGTTTATAGGAATAGAGTATTCAGGGAATACCTGTTCGTTTTTCTCGAGCACCTTACGGCATCTCACGGTGTCGCCGTTGTCGGCAAGGGCCGATGCCAGTTGCGACAGCAGATGCTGGTGGGTGTAACACATGCGGCGCACTGTCTCGTCGAGATACACACCCTTAGTGTTCACGCCGCCCCACTTGTAGCGGTTCATCACGTTGTTGTAAACCTTGTCGACGTCGAAGTTCATCTTCGCGTCACCCTTTGTAGTGAACGGTGTGATGCGGTTGGCCAAGCCTTCTTTTATGAAGTTATCGCCCAGGTTCATGTAGTTGCTTTCGCCCACTGTAGTGGCAACATAGATTGGTCGCACCCAATTGCTCTCTGAAATGAGTTCGAGCATCATCAGGTCGTTCTTTCCGAGATAGGAGCGTCCTTCGAGCGAGATGACCATCTTGTCGGGTATGCTGTCGTTAGGCAGCATCATTCCGCTCTTGCGCACGGCCTCTTTGTCGATTGTCATATAAAGGGTGTCGGTGGGGATAACGTGGAAGTTCTCGTCTTCGCTTCTTACCCAATACTTCAGTATGTTCTTCAGTTCGAACGGTTCCTTTCCGAATTGTGCCTCGGCAACAGCCTTATTTTCATTATAGAATTCCTTCACTTGCGATTCCAGTGATGGATTCACTCTGATAAATTCGTTTGTTCCTGCGCAGTAGTCGATTCTCGGCCATGTTATAGGCAGCGATGGTGAGTCGTAGGCCGGGCGCTTCATCTGGTCGATATACCAGTCGGTCTGCAGATACGACAGGTTGCACACGCGGGCATCGGTTCGCACTCCCTCAACATCCATATTGTACCATAGTGGGAATGTGTCGTTGTCGCCGTTTGTGAAAATGATAGGGTTGCCTTCGTCTTGCAGCGTCATGAGGTAGTTCTGTCCGAAGTCGCGGCAGGTGTATCGCCCGCTGCGGTCGTGGTCGTCCCAGTTCTGCGAAGCCATCTGCAGTGGTACGAGCAGTGTGACGGCGGCTATAATAGCTGCAGCCACGGTGCCTTTCATACGCAGATATTTCTTTGCCATGTCGATGATTGCAGCCACTCCGAGTCCACACCAAATAGCGAATGCGTAGAACGATCCTGCATAGGCATAGTCGCGTTCACGGGGCTGTAGAGGTGTCTGGTTCAGGTAGACAACGATGGCCAGTCCTGTCATGAAGAAAAGGAAGAACACCACCCAAAATTGTCGTATGCCACGTCGTCCGCGCATAGCCTGCCAGAATAGTCCGATGATTCCGAGCAGCAGTGGAAGGGCATAATACACGTTGTGCCCCTTGTTTTGTTTCAGTTCGTCGGGTAGCATGTCTTGGTTGCCCAGTCGCATATTGTCAAGTGGCTTGATGCCGCTTATCCAGTTGCCGTGCTCCAGTTCGCCATTGCCCTGTATGTCGTTCTGTCGGCCCACGAAGTTCCACATAAAATAACGCCAGTACATGAAGTTGCACTGATAGGAGAGGAAGAATCGTAGATTTTCAAACATTGTAGGCATTTTCACCGTCACCTGTTCACCGCATCGGTCGAACGGTACGAGATTTCCCTCTATGCCTCCGAGCCAGTCTTCGTAGGCAGCCACGTGTTCTCTTGCACGGCTATACATGCGAGGGAAGAGCATGTTCTGTGCATACACGTAGTGATCTTTTGAGCTGACAATGAAATATGAGTCACGCTCGTCGGCTGTCTTCTTCTCCTTGCGCTGATAGATAGGCATACCCTTCTCCATCTTCGGAATGCATGTGTTACCTTTCACATCGAGTGCAACCTCCGATCCGAACTGCTGTCCATAAAGCAATGGGCGGTCGCCATATTGGTCGCGGCTGAGGTAGTTACCCAATGTGAAGATATCTTCAGGCGAATTTTGATCCATTGGTGGATTGGCTGCCGAGCGGATGACGATGAGGGCATACGACGAGTAGCCAATCATCAGCATGAGCATGCAGAGCAGCGACGTGTTCTTGATGCGGGCAGAGACGAGGGCCTTGGGCTTCTGGCCGCTGGCCTTCACCTGATAGCCGAGGACATACCACATCACGGCCAGTACGATGACGCCGATGATGACCGACATCCAGCCATGTCCGTAGAAGGGAATGCCTAACATGGCGACAGCCAGCAGGAAGGCCACGTTCTGACGTTTCTCATTGACCATTGACCATTGACCATTGACCATTTTGCCGGGGCGCTGGGTTTCGTAGATGGCCCAGATGATGACGCCGATGAGCAGGAAGATATAGATAATCTCACCCGTATTGAACGGACAGCCGAGGATGTTGACGAACAGCAGCTCAAACCAGCCGCCCACCT
>CAMHPM010000216.1 GCA_946187025.1 uncultured Prevotellaceae bacterium | reverse complement strand
GTCGCTCGCCGACTTCTGGGCAAACCTGCCGGAACTCGATGCCGACTTCGAGGCACGACGCAAGATGTTGGAACAGCAAGGGAAACACTGGAGGTTTGTGGCCAGGCTGGAAGAAGGACATTGCTGTGTTTCGCTTATGGAAGTAGATGCATCACATCCGTTCTACAACCTCGAAGGCTCTAACAACATCATCCTACTCACCACCGAACGCTACAACCAATACCCTATGCTCATTCAAGGCTACGGAGCCGGAGCCAGCGTCACTGCTGCAGGTGTGTTTGCCGACATCATGAGCATTGCGAACATATAATGAGTTTTGCGAACATATAATGAGCATTGCGAACATATAAAAGGAGATGAAACATATCATAATACTTGGCGACGGAATGGCCGACTGGCCGGTTGAGAGTCTTGGCGGCAAGACTCTGCTGCAATATGCCGAGACTCCATATATGGACATGCTGGCACGGATGGGACAGACTGGTATGCTGAAGACTGTGCCCGACGGATTCCATCCCGGGAGCGAAGTGGCAAACAGCAGCATACTGGGATACGACCAACACGAAGTGTACGAGGGACGCGGACCACTCGAAGCAGCAAGCATCGGTGTAGAACTGGAGCCCGGCGACATGGCAATACGCTGCAACCTCATCTGCATCGAAGGCGACAAGATAAAGAACCACTCGTGTGGCAGACTCGAAACCGAAGAGGGCGACGTGCTCATCCGATACCTGCAAGAACATCTTGGCAACGAACGCATACACTTCTACACAGGAGTGCAATACCGTCACCTGCTCGTAATCAAGGGTGGAAACAAAAACCTGATATGCACACCACCACACGATGTGCCAGGACAACCTTGGCGGCCACTGATGGTGAAAGCCGCAACACCCGAAGCACAGCCGACTGCCGACCTCATCAACGACCTCATACTGCGCTCGCAACAACTGTTGGCTAACCATCCGCTCAACATACAGCGTATGGCTGAAGGTAAGGATCCAGCCAACTCTATATGGCCTTGGGCCGGCGGATACCGACCACACATGATACCACTCACCGAGCGTTTCCCACAGATAAAACGCGGAGCAGTCATCACGGCTGTTGACCTCATTCGCGGAATCGGAACACTGGCAGGGCTGCGTGTCATCGATGTTGAAGGTGCTACAGGACTCTACGACACCAACTACGAAGGCAAAGCACAGGCAGCTATCGACGCACTGCGCACCGACGACTTCGTGTATCTGCATATCGAAGCGAGCGATGAAGCCGGACATGACGGCGACCTCGAGCTTAAGTTGCAAACCATCGAGAACCTCGACCGACGTGTGGTGAGACCGATATACGAGGCAGTGAAGGATTGGGATGAACCTGTATGCATAGCCGTACTGCCCGACCACCCTACTCCAATAGCCCATCGCACACATACCAACGAACCCATTCCTTTCCTCATATATGCACCCGGCATCGAGCCCGACACGGTTCAGACTTTCGACGAAGTAACATGTAAAGATGGGAAATACGGCTTACTACACAACGACGAATTCATAAAAACATTGATGAATATATGAACTATTACAGCACTAACGGCACGGCACCCATGGCCGACCTCAAGAAAGCAGTAGTGAAGGGTTTGGCCGAAGACCGCGGCCTCTATATGCCCGAACACATCAAGACACTCCCGCAGGCATTCTTCGACAACATACAAGACATGTCGTTCCGCGACATCGCATACAATGTGGCAGCTGCATTCTTCGGTGAAGACGTCGATGGCGATGCATTGCAAGACATTGTTTACGACACGCTTTCGTTCGACTGTCCGGTAGTAAAGGTAACTGACAACATCTATTCACTCGAACTTTTCCACGGACCGACACTTGCATTCAAGGATGTAGGAGCACGCTTCATGGCACGACTCTTGCAATACTTCCTGCGCCGCAGCGGAAACGACGAGCAGGTCAATGTGCTGGTAGCCACTTCGGGCGATACAGGCAGTGCCGTGGCTAATGGTTTCCTCGGAGTTGAGGGCATACATGTGTATGTGCTTTATCCTAAAGGCAAGGTGAGTCCGATACAGGAGTGCCAGTTCACTACGTTGGGACACAACATCACAGCCATCGAGGTCGATGGTGTGTTCGACGACTGTCAGGCACTGGTAAAGTCGGCTTTCATGGATGCAGAGCTCAACGAGCACATGCGCCTCACGTCGGCCAACAGCATCAACGTGGCACGATTCCTGCCGCAAGCCTTTTATTATTTCAATGCGTACGCCCAGCTCCGTCGCCAGGGAAAGGCCAACAGCATGGTGGTATGCGTGCCATCAGGCAACTTCGGCAACATCTGTGCTGGGCTGTTTGCCAAGCGTATGGGACTTCCGATAAAGCATTTCATCGCTGCCAACAACGCCAACGATGTGTTCTACCAATATCTACAGACAGGCATCTACACCCCGCAACCATCGATTCAAACCATTGCAAATGCCATGGATGTGGGCGATCCGAGCAACTTTGCACGCATCTACGACCTCTACGGCAAGGACTGGAAGGCAATACGCACTGACATAAGCGGTGCCACATATACCGACGAGCAGATTGCCGGCACGATGCGCCAAGTCTTTAAGACGACCGGATATGTATGCGACCCACACGGAGCTTGTGGATTCCGAGCTCTGTCGGAACGCCTGCGTGATGGCGAGACAGGTGTATTCCTCGAGACGGCACATCCAGCCAAGTTCAAGCAGACGGTTGACAACATACTCGGCAGCGACATCGAGATACCTGCGAAGCTGCAGGCCTTCATGAATGGCAAAAAGCAGAGCGTAGCCATGAGCAGTGACTTCAAGGCATTCAAGCAATTCCTCTTGAGTGAATAATATATTTTGAGTGAAGAGTAAAAGTGGATATTGACAGTAAAAAGTTACCGATGATACGCGCCGTCTTTTTTGATATCGACGGTACGCTCGTATCGTTCAACAGCCATACCATCCCCGATTCGACCATACAGGCCGTACGGAGGATACGTCAGAAGGGCGTCAAGGTGTTCATAGCCACCGGGCGCCCTTTGCCCTTTGTTGACAATCTGGGCAGTTTGGAGTATGATGGCATCATGACCGTGAACGGCGCAAATTGCCAGACGAGCGATGGAACCATCATACGCCACAACCCCGTGGAGCGCACCGACCTCGTGCGGCTCATCGACTTCTACCACACTCATCCCTTCCCCATCGCCTTTGCATCCAACGACGACACATTCGTCACCGGCTCGTCGGCCGAAGCTATCGAGATAATGCACCTGCTCAATCTCCAGCTTCCGCGCGTGGCATCCATCGAGGCGTGTCTCGATATGGACGTGATGCAAATCATCGCGTTCTACAAGGAAAACGAGCTGCCACGGCTCATGACCGACGTTCTCACAGGATGCGACACTCAGCGCTGGCATCCATACTTCACCGATATCATTCGCAAGGGCAACAACAAGGCTCATGGCATCGATGCCATCATCGGCCACTACGGCATCACACTGGCTGAAACGATGGCTTTCGGCGACGGAGGCAACGACATCTCGATGCTTCAGCATGTGGGTCTCGGCGTGGCTATGGGCAATGCTCGCGCCGAAGTGAAAGCTGCGGCAAAATACGTAACGAACGATGTAGATCACGACGGAATCAGCCTTGCATTAAGTAAATTTGTGCCTTAAGTGCAAATTTTCCGACCAAATGTTTGGTCAGTTCAAAAGAATGTTGTAACTTTGCACCCGCAAAACACGATGGTGCCTTAGCTCAGTAGGTAGAGCATCGGACTGAAAATCCGTGTGTCCCCGGTTCGAATCCTGGAGGTACCACCACTGCCGACTCGCTGCATGTCCAAACTGACGTGCAGCGATTTTTGTTTACCAACTATGAGAAAAAAGCTCGCGGACAGCGGGAAAGACGCTCAAAAACTATGAGAAAAATACTCGCGAACAGCGGGAAAGACGCTCAATAACTATGAGAAAATCACTTACAGCACTGGCATTTGGCACGTTTGCCTTGGGAATCACCGAGTTTGTGATGATGGGCATCCTGCCACAGATAGCGATGGATTTTGGTGTAAGCATCGCTCAAGCCGGTTATTTCATATCGATATATGCGCTCGGAGTGTGTGTAGGCGCACCGCT
>CAMHPM010000215.1 GCA_946187025.1 uncultured Prevotellaceae bacterium | reverse complement strand
CCAACGTGTCGAACCGAAGAAGTTGCCTGTACCAGGGTCGTTGAATACGCCACCGTCGATGAGCAGGTGATAGTAGTGGAAACCTTCGTCCATAGGGCCTGCTGTGGTTCCTTCCCACACACCTTCAGCATTCTTCTCGAGCACAGTGCCGCCAGAACCGCCGTGGCCGAGGGTCACGATGACTGAGCGTGCCTGTGGAGCATTGATGCGGAAACGTGCATAACCCTGTGAGTTAACCATCGGGTACTGCTGACCAGGCTGGTTCTTGGTTGATGGTTTGAAGTCTTCCTTGATTACAACATTGTCGAGTGCTGGGTCGAAATCGCGGATGATGCGGTAAACACGCTTTGGACGGTAGTTCTCGTCGAACGGCAGAGGATAGTTGCGAACGCCTACCCATGAGTCGCGGTCGCCGAGGTTCCAGAATGTCACGTTGTCAACCTTGTCCTTATGACGACGCATGATCTTGAAGAGTTCGGCATACTGATGCTCCTGCATTATGCGCACCTGGTCGGTCACCTGCACGTTCTCGCCACGGCTGAACTGGAGCTGACCACCCATCTCCTCGTTGGCACGGATGTCGAGCTCGGTCATGTGGATGTGGTCAACGATGGTTGCATACTTCTCGACTGCAGCTTCGATGTTGGCTGGCGACGGGCCGTAGATGTTGTAGTGGCCCTGCATACCGATACCGTCGATAGGCACTCCGGCTGCCTTCATGGCCTTCACCATGTTGTAGATGCGGTCGCGCTTGTCGGGGTTGGCTGCGTTGTAGTCGTTGTAGATGAGGATTGCCTTAGGGTCGGCCTCGCGTGCAAACTCGAATGCCTTGGCAATGAATTCATCGCCACAGAGCTGGAGGTGACGCGAAATGCGATATGTTGACAATGGGAGTCCGAACTTAGATTCAGGAACCGATGGCTGTTGCTGCTGGCGTCCGAATCCGAAACCGCCCTGACCGCCGCCACCGTCGCTGATAGCTTCGTTCACTACATCCCATGCATACACGATGTCCTTGTAGCGGTTAACGACTGTGTGGATGTGTACTCGCAGTGAGTCGTAGAACACTTCCTTAGTCACCGGCTTACCTTTTGCATCGGTGAACATCCAGTCGCAGAACTGGCTGTGCCAGCACAGGCAGTGTCCGCGCAGCTTGATGCCGTTCTGACGGCAGAAATCGGCTATCTTGTCGGCATTGGTCCAGTTCCAAACACCCGGACGTGGGTGAACCGAACCTGGCTTCATGTCGTTCTCGGCAGTGATGCTGTTGAAGTTCTTCTTGATAAGTTCCACTTGCTCCGGAGTAGTGATGTTGCGCATATTGACTGCAACACCGATGGAGAAGTAATCCTTGTAAGTGTCTTTGTATCCGATTGGGTCATTCTGTGGCTGACCAAATCCGAAACCTTGAGCCGCAGCACACAATGCCACGAGCATCGCGTTGATTGTAAAAAAGAGTCTTTTCATAGGATAAATTGTTGTTAGGTTTATTTTTGTTTGATTGTATATATCTTCTTCAAGCCGTTGTATGTGCCGGTAACCCATGCCTGGTTGCCCTGCACTTCTATCTCAACCTTCACGTCTTTATTGTCGCATGAAGCACGCAGGTCACTGAGCGATCCGTCAACTGCCACCTCATAGCGTGTCACGTCGCAGATTCCGTTCTGGTTGGTCGAGCGAACCGGGGTCTTAGGCAGTTCTATCTCCTTGCCGTTTACCTGAATGTGCATCACTGGTATCTCTGGCTGGTTGATTACTAAGCCCTTCTTCGAGAAGGCGATGCCGTTGAGGTCGAACAGAGGTTCGTTGCCTTGTCCGCCTTCAGCCACGAGGTAGATGGCATGTTTGCCTTTCAGTCCTTCGACGGCTGCAGCCACGTTGGCACTCAGTTTGGTTGCCACCTTGGCCGATGCTATCGGGAGTTCGAAGCGTGCTATTTCCTTGCCGCCCCATGTCTGGTTGGCGTAAGGTCCGTCGAGCATCACCTTGATAGTGAACTCGTTGTCGGTGCGTGGGGTGATGAAGAGGTTGATGGTTGTCTGGTTGCCTTTCTTGGCTCCCTCGAATGCCTTGATACCCTTCGAGTCTTTCTTCAGGCCTTCGAAGCCGAAGTATTTGAAGCCTACAATGCCACCTGCCGTGATACCGGTCACGTCCATCTGGTTGCCCCAGTTGTCCCAAGTGTCCTGCATCCAGCCGGGGTTGGACATGTAGCAAGCATATCCTGCCGAATAATAGGCGTAAGGGTTGAGTCCGAAGATGTGGAAGCCCTCGGAAGTCACTTCTGCACCTGTGTATTCATTGCCGTCGGTTGCCTTTGCTGTCCATGTTTCATCTTTTGCGTATGGGTCGTAACCGCGGATGACGAGTTGTCCACCCTCAGCCACTGGCTTTTCGTCCCATGTGATTTTGACTGGTGCCACCATCGACTGGCGTGCATTGCCGAATCCGCGTGGCGGACGATGATAGAACACATACCACTGGCCGTTGATTTCCTGGAGCGAGCCGTGGGTGTTGTGTGCTGCGTTGGATGTGATGAGCTTCGTCCCGTCGGCATTTGGTACCACACCACGTGAGTCAACAAGTACACCGCCGCTGCGCCAAGGACCGAGTGGCGAGTCGCCGAACGCATAGCGCAATGCAGAGTTGGTGCTGCCAAGTCCGTAGTCAGGACCGCTGTAGCCCGAGAATACCATGACGTATTTGTTGCCTACCTTGCGGATAGACGATGCTTCGAAGAAGTTGAATTCGCCTGGGTTCTGGCCTTTATAGAGTGCCGGATATTCGGTTCCCTGTGGGTCGCGCACCACTCCGTAGCGTGCACTGGCAGGTATGAAGTAGTCGTGTATCTTTGTTCCCGGACGTACGCTGTACATGGTGTTCTGGTCGAGTTCGGCAGCAGTCGAATGCTGGAAGCCCCAGAAGCAGTATGCACGGTAGCCGATACCGAAGTCAGGGTCGTTCTTGTCGGTTATTTCCTCGATGAATGTCGATGGGTCGAAGTCGATTACGCTGCCTTCAGCCAGTCGTGCACCGTCGCCAACGGTGTTGATTGGTTTGAATGGTCCGTCAGGACGGTCGCTCTTGCACACCATGCCGATGCGTCCCCATCCACGGCTGTGAGGATAGAGGTAGTATGTTTTCTTGCCTGTCTTGTCCTTCACACACACGAGGTCGGGAGCATACATCACGTCCCATTGGTTTTGTATATTATATGTGAAAATAGGTCCTTCGTCGCGCCACTGGCTGAGGTCTTCCACCGGAGCCGACCACATTCGGATGTCGGGGCCGCAATAGCTGGTAGCCCTCACGTCGTGCGAACCGATGATGTATGCACGCAGTTTTCCCGGATGGTCGGGGTCTTCAAACACACGTGGTTCGCCATCGGGCACATGTTCCCAAAGCGGAAGATAAGGGTTACCGCCGCCATGAAACACATAGCGGTCGCTCACCGGCACCTGAGTGCTCGACGGGGCTGGCTGGGCACAGAGGCTGAGCCCCAGGCTCCAAACGCCAATCAAGGCGCATTGTCGTAGAGTAATGTTTTTCATACGATGTTGTTTTTTTGATTATAAAAATGATTTGATGTGCAAAGATAAGCTTTATTTTTTATACCGCAATGCGCGTGACGCGTATTTACAAGCTTTTGTATCAAAACTTACAGCAATCGGCATCGCTTTGCGCCTTTGCAGCCTGACATCTGCGAGTCCATGGAGTTGGGGGGCATAAGTCCATGAAGTTGGGGACATAAGTCCATGGAGTTGGGGACATAAGTCCATGGAGTTAGGGACATAAGCCCATGGAGTTAGGGGCGTAAGACTATGAGGTGTGAACGATGTGTTGTGAGTGTGGGCATGCGAGTGCGGAGTCGCGGGGTCGCGAGTGCGGAGTCGCAAAAAGCGAGTGCAGCGGTGTGTTTTGATGAGGATACAGGAATGATGTAAAAAGAACTATTGCTGTCCGCTAAAACCCAAATGAGTAAAAAAATATCATCCGCAAAGCCTTTAAACAGTCGTTGCGATTTTGTTTTCAGAAAAGTAAGCCCCCTCTAATCGAATAAAGTCAGTTTTTCAGGCGGCGGATTGGACATTTCGAGTATTTTAAGCCAGTCCCTCCCGGGGTGCTCGAAGAACGTGTAGCAGTTGACATAGTAC